>JBCBLJ010000258.1:0-9648 GCA_038520195.1 Planctomycetota bacterium | reverse complement strand
GGCTCACGCTGACGGTTGATAACGCATTGCCACGTCTCGTCGTGGACGACGTCGAGACAACCGAAGCAGCCGTCTTTACGTTCGAAGCGACGGTGACCGACGCCGGCGAAAGCGACACGCACGTTTACTCGATCGATTGGGAGAGCGATGGGACGTTTGACGTCGTGGATCAGCCTTTGCCGATTTCCGCGAACCACACGTTTGCCCAGGATGGCGTTTACACGGCGACGGTCACGGTGACCGACGCGGCCGATCCGGAAAGCACGGTGACGCAAACGGTCGACGTTCATGTCGCCAACGTCGCGCCGACCGTCGAAGATGAGAATCTCCCAGGAACTCTCGTTTCGACGCCCCTCCCACCGCGTGAGATCACCATTCAGAGTCTGCTCGAGAATGCCTTGGACGTTCCCAGCGACCAGTCGAGCTTGGAGTTCGTGCGATTCGATCCCGTCTCAAAGTTTGGCGCGACCATCACGCGTGAAGGGGACAGTCTGTTTTACGACGGACGAACTTCGGAGGAGTTGATTGGGCTTCGTACTTACATGCTCGGACAGCTCTTTGTGAACGAGACTCGCGACGACGAGTTCCGCTATGTCGTGCGGGACAGTGCAGGTGCAGAATCCACGGGGTTGATCACCCTCACCGTCCTGGGTGTCGCCGACCCGGTGTTTGTGGGCGACGACGTGCTTTCCGTCCTCGAAGACGCGGCGGGCCCGTTCACCGGAGTCGACTTGCGGATCAACGACGTGACGGTCGATGAGGCTTCGTCCCCGGCACTTCTTGGGGCTCGCCGACAAGGCGACTCCGATTTCACTTCGGAGAGCACGATTTCGGGTCGATACGGCACACTCCAGTGGGACGTGGACTCGGGAATCTACTCCTATGAGATTGATAATACGCTCGAAGAAGTGGACCGGCTTGGAGCAAATGATTCCCTCATTGAGGTGTTCGAGTTTAGTGTCACTCAGTCTTATGAGCTTCCGGGCGGAAACGTCGTCGAGGCGTCGGCGTTCGCTTTTGGGTCGAGCACCTCGCAGCTCACGATCACAATCCAAGGCAGCAATGACGCTCCGACACCCGCCGAAGACTCGATCGGCACGGTCGCTTCGATGTCGCGATCCGTTTCAACGAACGGCTATGGCCAAATCATTCTCGCCGACGCCCCTGATGCCTACTGGCGGTTTGATGAAATCGACGGAACCGTGTCCGCCAATGCGTTGTCACCGTCGACGCCTGATGCGGTGTACGAGAGCGCTTCCCAACTTGGTCGGCCAAGCCTGGTTCCAACCGATACCGGATTCGCGGCCGTGATCTCGCCGACCCAGCAGATCACGATTCCATCGCATCCGGACATCAACACTCCGGCGAGTCCCATCGAAGAGAAGACGTTTGAGTTCGTGTTCCAAGCTTCGGCGGTGGACTCGCTTTCAACGCTGTACCGACAACGAAACGTCGACCACGGTTTCGTGTTGGAAATCGAGAACGGCGAACTCGTGTTCCGTGCACGCAACAACGCCGTCGATAGCCCGAATGTGTCGGCTCCGATCGACGACAACGTGACCTATCACGTCGTGGCGTCGTTTGACAGCGGGGCGATGAGCCTTTCGCTCAACGGGGTTCAGGTCGCGACGGACATCGCGCCGTTCACTGCTGTGGAAGCTCATCCGGCGACGGTTCGTTTGGGACCGTCGGCCGGTGCCGAAATCACCATCGATGAACTGGCGATCTACAACAGCGTGCTCACGCCGGAGCAAGTCTCCGCCCATCATCAGGCGATGGGCTTGTTGGCGAATGACACCGATGTCGACTTGGGTGACACTCGCCGGGTCGTGTCGGTCAGGGCAGCGGGAGTCACGGTGCCGGTTGGCGGGCAATTGACGACGGCCAAAGGCGCACTCGTGACCGTCAACGCCGATGGCAGTTACGAGTACGATCCCAACGGCGCGTTTGAGTCGCTCGCGGCCAGTGAGTTCGACACCGATTCGTTCGAGTACACGCTGATCGATGCACGGGGCCTGACGAGTTCCTCGACCGTGACGGTAACGATCACGGGTGAGAACGAAGCACCGTCCGACGTGCGATTGAGCAACGCCCAGATCCTCGATGACGTGGCTGTCGGGACGTTGGTCGGCACTTTCTTGACGAGTGATGTCGATACGACCGACACGCACACGCTCGCGCTGATCGACAACGCCGGTGGACTGTTCTCGCTTGATGGCGAAGACTTGCGTGTCGCCGGTGATCTTCAAGGCACGACATCACACGACATCGTTATTCGTAGTACCGATTCGAGCGGCGCTTCGGTCCAGCGGACCCTCACGATCAACGTGGTGGATGCCGATGCGATCGCGGATCGAGTCGTCGATCTCAACGACGCGCTCCTGTCCTCGTTCGCGCACGTGACGATCGCACGCAACGGTGACTTCGTTGACGTCGTCGGTCGTGCTTCGGCCGGGGGTGCTTCGACGCCGATCTTCTCGCAACAGATCGATCAAACCAACTCGATCACCGTTCTCGGACAAGATGGCACCGACGAAACCGTCCTCGTGCACCTCGACAATGGATTCTTGGCGATCCCCGAAGGCATCCGATTCGAGGCTGGGAATTCGACTGGAGACGCGTTGACGGTTCGCGGCGATACCACCCGCACCGATGGCGAATACGTCTCGGAGAACCAAGGGTTAGGAAACGCTTCGGTTTTGGTCAACGACGGCGCCGATCAATCGTTCGTTCGCTTTGATGGTGTGGACTCGCTGAAGCTATTGGATTTCCAGCAGTTGAGCTTCACCGACACATTGCAGGTCGGCGATCGGTCGCTGGAAGTTTCCAGTCCCAACCCAATTGATCTGCCCGAGTTGACGGAGATCGGCGGCGGAACGTTGGAGTCCGATGGCGTGCTGACGCTGGGCAACGCCGACGTGTTGACAGGTTTTGGAACGGTTGACGGCGCGTTCCAAGGGCAAGTCGGCTCGCGCGTCGCCGCGACCGGTGATCTGGTCATCGGCGATTCGGCTTCCACTATCGGGTTCCAATCGGCGGGCGAGGTTCACGTCGGCAATCATATGTTGACGTTGCTCGACGCGCGGCAAGCAGTGCTCGGATCCTTGACGTCTCTGGGTGATGCGTCGGGTCCCGGTACACTGATCACACCGGGCGGACTGCTGTTGCCCGGCGGAAACAACATCATTGGCTACGGAGCGGTCGACGCCCCGAACGACATCGCGCTATTGTCGATGATCAACGGTGCTGTAACAGGCGACAGCGCGGCCGAACCGATCACGCTGGATGGCTACATCAAAGGGATCGGCGCGCTGGACAATGTCGAGTTCGGTGCCGATTCGTTCTACAGTCCGGGATTCAGTCCGGCGGTCACCGTCAGTGGCAGCGTCGCCTACGGAATCGATTCGACCGTCGAAATCGAAATCGGTGGACTGAGTGCGGGTGCGTCGAGCGAAAACGATCTTGGTGGCTTTGATCAATTGCGGCACACCGGTACCGCAGGTTTGCAAGGTGATCTGGTGGTCACGTTGATCAACGGATTCGAACCCAACGAGGGTGACTCATTCACCGTGATCACTGCCGACGACGGTGTTTCGGGGATGTTTGAGACCGCGACACTGCCGCAGCTCAGTGGCGGCCTGAGTTGGGAAATCAACTATGGTGCGACGGAAGTCGAGTTAGCCGTGGTTCGTCGGCCGATTGTCGAAGCGGTCCGTGTGAACTCGGGCGACGCCTCTCGGTCCCAGTTGGCTTCATTGGAAGTATCTTTCAGCACGGAGGTGGACCCGACGGGACTCTTGAACGCGTTTGCGATCACCAATTTGACCAGCGGATTGGATGTCGGAATGATCCAGGTTGCCACCGCGGTTCAGGATGGAAAGACGATCGCGACGCTCACGTTTGACGGGCAATCCACGGAGACGTCGGGCTCGTTGGCCGACGGCAACTATCGGTTGATCGTCCGCGCGAGCGATGTCGTCGCGGTGTCGGGAGGCAGTGCGATGGCGAGTGACTTTGTCTTTGGGCGTCCGGTGGCTGGCGGGCCGGACACGGATGACTTCTTCCGTTTGTTTGGCGACACCGACGGAGACCGTGACGTGGACGGACAGGACTACGGACGCTTCGGGTTGACGTTCTTCCAGAGTGCCGGCGACCCGAACTTCAACGCGGACTTGGACTTCGATGGCGATGGCGACGTGGACGGACAGGACTACGGCCAATTCGGACTGAGGTTCCTCACCAATCTGCCGAACTAGGACCGACGACTCGATTCTGGTTTGGGCGGACGAGATTGGTGACTAGACTGTGCGGCTTGCCCGTATCAGTAGAGCATCATGATTCGAATTGTCATCCTGACCCTCGCGATATCCCTTTGCTTCGCAAATAGCGATCTCCGAGCAGACGTCGTCATCGAGATCGCCGACCAAACCGTGACGCAGGGGACGGTCGGTGCCGAGATCGACGTTCTGATCCGCAGTGACGCAGGCGACGATCCGATCGCAATCGGGGCAGACTTCGAAATCTTGAACGCGGCTTTCGCGGACCCGCCTGGGGTCTTCGATCAGCCGGGGTTCTATAACGAAGGAAACTACAACAGCGTCAGTGCGATCCAGGCCGATGCGAACAACACCAGCATCGTCGCGATGAGCCTTGACATCGACAACCCGCTCGCGATCTCAGCGTCGAACGTCTTGCTGGCTCGATTGTTTGTCGATTCGCAAGGTCTCGCACCTGGAACGTACGACATCAATGTCTCTAACGCATTTGTGCTCAATTCGGATGGATCAACGCCCGCGACAACCGGTGTTGGCGGCACGCTGACCATCATCGCAGCGATTCCAGAGCCTTCGTCGTCGGCCGTCGTGGGGGCTGCGATTGGTTTACTCGTGATGCGTAGGCGACGCCGGTAGACCTCCGACGCCCTGATCCACGCACGTCCGCTGGTCCAACGAGCCCCGTGTATTTCGCCCGATGATGCGAACGCGCGGACTATTCTTGCTCGGCGAGCAACTGATAGATGGCGGCAATTACCGCGATCAGCGTCGTCCAGGTGAGCATCGCTCGGAGACGGAATTGGACCGGTCGTCGCCGCAGGGAAGCGTCAGAGAAAGTGTGGTCGCCGCGCGAATACAGAAACCACGCGGAGAAGGTCAGGCCGATTGTGGCTGCCATGGCGACGTAAAAACCGTACAGAAAGCGGCTGGCAAAAATAGCGGCGGCATGCAAATAGATTGCGACCGACGCGATTACTCCAAGTCCACTGATGCCGCGAGTGGCTGCGAGTAGACGATCTTTTCGCAAGCCGAATGCTGACCACACCAGCACGATGAGCTGCGGAAGAGCAAACAGAAGTGAGAGAACGAGAATCCCATCCCAGGAGTCGGCGAAGAAGGCCACCGCCACAACGCCGCCGACGGTGAGTGGTAGAAGGAACGCCGCCGGCAACGGTAGCAACCAATTGCCGAGTCGCCTTGGTCGAGCGACCGCAATCGCTGTCAGCCAAAGCGGCAAGATCAGGCCATAGAAGTAGGGCCATTGATAGAACGATTCGCAGAGAACGCCGAAAGCGCCGTCTTCGTCTGCGCGCGAACGCAACAGCTTCATCGGCGAGAAGACGCTCTTCTTGTCGCAACCGACGGCAAAGGGCATCAAAAAGGTGGCCGCCAGAATCCATCCAAAAATGGAATTGGAAATGAACGGCAGTGAACGCAGCGCCGACGTGCGCGTCGGCCGGTCGCGCTCGTTCGTTGCATTCTCTTGACTCAAGAAGCCATCGTCCGGAAGCTCGTGATGAAACGGGAGGGTCTCGAACATCATAGCGCGGCTGATGGCAGCACGTTCAACAGAACGGCAGCAATTCAAGAAATCAATCTCGTGGAAGACGCGATCAGTCGCCGATTCACTCTCGACCGAAAAGCCAGTCGTCGATCAAGCGTTCTCGTCCGTCACTCGAGCGGAAGCAGGCTGATCATTGGAAAGTCGACCAGTGGCGGATACGACAACTTCAATGCCAAAGGCGACGACTCGGGCACGATCATCGATCTTGTCCACGCATTGGATGCGAAACGAATGGGGATGCACGTGGAACACTTGGCCGTCATCAGCCAGGATCGGGCATGGGTTTCGACGCCGACAGAATGCCGGCCTCCAAACCTTGGAGACAGAGAGACACTCTCAAAGTCGCACGGCAATCGGAAAGGGTCAGCAAATCCGATTACTACACCAGAATCCTCCCACGAGAGAATGGGCGACCGAGATCGTTTCCGCATTTTGTGGGCACCATTTGAATCCATCGGACCAGATTTCTTTCGTCTCCGAAGTTAGTCTCTTGCTCTATCGAGTTCTATTTCTTGGATAGTCACAAAACCACCCAGGTGAGATTTCCGATAGACAGTCGGCAGAGTGTACCGGCCAGCGACGGCAAATTCACTTGACTGACCTTCCATGTAGGGGTCATGCAGGACCACCGAGATGTCCAAATCGATAACCACTTCAATGTCGCTGACTGACACTAATCCGCAGGTGCCTGCCTGCGTACTTTCGCTATTCGGCAGGCACCAACATGCCTTGTACTTGTAAGCCACTATCGCGACATCACATGCCTGCATTCGAGCGACATTCGACCGTGAACGGTGCGGCGGTGACAGCTTGTATGACAACCCAGGTTCCGCATCGTTGGGCAACATGAGAGTAATGAGAAAGCTACTAAATCCGGTCTCACGATCAGGTCCGGCTGTTTCGTCGATAGCACCGTTTGGCTCCATGACTAACTAACTGTCCCTGAGGGAGTGTCGAACGGTCGGTGCATGACCTCGCATTGTGATCCTGCAGCTGACAAACGCGTCTCAGCAATTGTTGCCCGATGGTATACAATAGAAGAGGCCCACGGGCTCCCGCCTTCCTCCCCACCCATTACTGATCATTACCCGTGCGTTCTATGGTTCGCGCTCTCGCTGTCGTTTTCTCTATCCTCGCTGCGCTTGGGTGTGGCCGAAGTGATGCGCAAACAGCGCAGTTGGATCACTTTGAAGCCAGTGTTCGGCCGCTGCTGATCGAGCACTGCCAAAAGTGTCATGGGTCGAAAAAGGCAGAGTCAAGTCTGCGTGTCGACTCACGCGCGGCATTGCTCAAGGGGGGAGACTCCGGTGCGGCGGTTGTGCCGGGTGACGTTGCCGGCAGTCTGTTGATCGACGCGATGAATCACGACGGTTTGGAGATGCCTCCGAATCGGAAGTTGCCCGCCGAGCAAATTGCAGCGATCCGCAAGTGGATTGAAGCCGGTGCCGTTTGGCCCGACGAAGGTGAGGCTGAAGTCGCATTAGGGGACCAAGAGCACATCAATGCGCTTGCCAGAGATCACTGGGCGTTTCAGCGGATCGAAAAACCAGAGTTCCCCGATTCTGCGGAGACGCATCCGATCGACAAGTTCGTCGATGCGCGCTTGCGGCAAGCGGAGCAGGGGCTTGCGCCACTCGAAGAGTCGCGAAAATTGCTGCGTCGATTACTGCACGACGTGACCGGGCTGCCGATCGTTTGGGATCAAGTGCGTGAACTTCCCGCGCAACTCAGTGACCGAGCGTGGCGGGAAGCAGTTGATGACGCGTTGGCTTCGCCTCATTTCGGCGAGCACTGGGGACGTCACTGGCTTGATCTGGCTCGCTATGCCGATACGCGTGACTGGTTCGCGCGCGGCGACTTGAACTACCCGTATGCCTGGACTTATCGCGACTACGTTGTCCGTGCGATGAACGAGAATCTGCCGCTCGATCAGTTTATCCGCGAGCAACTTGCTGCCGATCAGCTGACCGAGCAGGAAAACGATCCCAAGCGAGCGGCCTTGGGGTTCTTGACGGTGGGCTCTCGTTTTCGCAATCGCAATGACGAGCAGATCGCCGACTACATCGACGTCGTTTCCCGCGGACTGTTGGGTTTGACGGTCGCCTGTGCTCGCTGTCACGATCATAAATACGATCCGATTCCCACGGCCGACTACTACTCGCTGCACGGGGTGTTTGCCAGCTCTCGGATTCCCAAAGACTTTCCGATCCTGGACAAGCTTGCGTTCGATTCTGAGTTGGTCAAAGCCTACGAAACCGAAAAGCAAAAACGCGTCGACAAGTTCAACGAGTTCCTGGAAACACTTAAACGCGAGGGGCTCGAAGACATTCGCTCCCGCTGGGAAGACTACCTGGGCGTTTACACCGAGGTCGAATCTCGCAAACTTTCGTTGATTAACGCGGCGCGGCTGCATCAACTCAAGTCGCGTGCGACGGGTGCGATGTTCTTTCGCATGTTTGTCTCCAAGGGAAAGCCCAAGTGGCAGCGGCATCCGTTCTTTGGTCCTTGGGCAAGGTTGACGAACCAAAAGAAAGACGCTGACTTCATCAAGTTGCGGGATGAGCTGCGTCAGGCCGACGCCAACAAGATTCATCCAGCGATGCTGGCGATTCTTGAAGATGACAATGTGAAAGACGCGAGCGAGCTGACTCGTCGTATGGCAAAGGTGATTCAGCAATCGATGTCGGCCGAAACGGGTGAGCCTCTGGCGGATGTGCGAGCTTTGGTGCAGGACGAAAGCGGTCCCTTTTTGTTTACTGCCGAGGAAATGGAGCCGCATCCCGAGTCGGTGGGCAGCGAACGTGCGCGTTTCGATCGGGCGATGAAGCCGGTGACGGACCTGGAGGTGACTCATCCGGGCGCGCCGCCGAGGGCGATGGTGATGGTCGATGCTCGGGCAAAAAACTCCGCTGTTCAAATTCGTGGGGACGCTCGACGGCGTGGCGAAGTGGTGCCGCGACGCTTCTTGACGTTCGTCTCCGCTGTCTCGCCTGATGACGAATCACCTTTGGCAAAGCCATTTAAGCGGGGAAGCGGACGACTGGAGCTCGCCGAGGCATTGGTGCATCGCGAGAACCCTTTGACCGCACGCGTCTTGGTCAACTGGGTTTGGCGTCACTACTTTGGCCGCGGCATCGTGGGCTCGGCGGATTTCGGCTTGCGAACGCCGCAGCCCGAGCAGCAGCTGTTGTTGGATTACCTTGCCGCGCGTTTGATCGAAGAGGACTGGAATCCACGCTGGTTGCATCAGACCATTTTGACTTCGAAGACCTATCGCCAAACGGCCGAGGCAACAGTGGAACAATTGGCTGCTGATCCCGAGAACAACCTGTTTGGAAGGCAAACACGCCGACGGCTGGGATACGAAACCATGCGTGACTCGATGCTCGCGGTATGCGGTCGATTGGACCGGAATCTGTACGGCAAGCCCGTGACTGGCGAAGCCGCTGGTGACATGAGACGGTCGTTGTACTTCAAGGTTGATCGCGTTGACTTTGATGCCACGCGGGCGACCTTTGACTTTCCCAGGCCTGATGCTGCTGCGGTGGAACGGCTGGAAACAACGGTCCCACAACAAATGCTCTTCGCCCTGAATTCGCCGTTCGTGATTGAATGTGCCAAAGCACTGACGAGCACCCCGGAGTTCCAAGCCTTGACGAACGATCGGATGCGCGTGGATTGGCTTTACCAGCGAGTGTTGCAGCGCCGCGCGTCCGAGCTTGAGCAAGCACTCTTCACTGGTTTTCAATCGGTCGGGGCTGCGGAGGAAGACCTTCCAATCTGGACTTGGGGTTACGCTCCCGCCGCGCG
>JBCBLJ010000374.1:0-7796 GCA_038520195.1 Planctomycetota bacterium | reverse complement strand
CTCCTGACTTGAGCGGCACGTCCGCGGATACGCTCGCGATCTCGATTACCGATAACGGGAATACGGGCGTCGGTGGAGGTGTGCCGCAGGTCTTGGGATCGGTGACCATCGATATCACTTCGGTCAATGATGACCCCGTTCTTACCGTGGCTTCGACTGGCCCGGGTTTTGTCGAGGATTCCGCTCCGGTTTTCATTGATGCATCTTCCACCGTGAGCGACGCCGACATGGTCGACTTTGACGGTGCGACGCTGACATTTACCATCGCCGCGAACGGCACCGCGAACGATCTTTTAGACCTTGTCGGTGAGGGCTCGGGCGTTGGGCAAGTGGACGTGTCCGGCGGGAACATCGTGCGTGATGCCCAGATCATTGGAGTCGTTTCCGGTGGTGCCGGTGCCCCGTTAGTTGTGACGTTCAATTCCAACGCCGTTGCCGACGATGTTCAGGCCGTGTCACGTCGCGTCGCATTCAGCAATACGTCCGAGACGCCGTCGACACTCAATCGCACGGTCGACGTGGTCTTGACGGACGGCGACGGTGGTACGAGTGCCACGCGGAGCCGACTGATCTCGGTGACCGCGTCCCCCGATGCGCCGGCGATTGCTGGGCTAGGTGGAGACACCCTCAACTACAACGAAGGTGATGGCGTCCAGATCATCGAGCAGGGCGGAGACGTGCTTGTGAGTGACGTTGACTCGGCGGACTTCGATGGTGGCTCATTGACGGTGCGATTGACCGCCGGAAGCGATGCGGCCGAGGACGTGCTTGGGATTCGCAATCAGGGCGTTGCTCCCGGTCAAGTCGGTGTCAGCGGAGCCAACGTGAGCTATAGCGGTGTGGTCGTCGGAACGTTCTCGGGCGGCAGCGGAGGTGTCGACCTTCAGCTGAGCCTTAACGCAAGCGCCGACGCGACAGCGGTCGCTGCGATTCTGGAGAACATCACGTTCGAGAACATCGACGTGACGATGGCAACGCCTGGAGCGCGATCGGTGGAGTTCGTTCTCGCCGATGGCGATGGCGGAACCAGTCTCGCTCACGTCGCGACGGTGAATGTCTTCGTCGCGAATGACCCACCTGTTTTGACGTCGGGGCCAGGCGGTGGGACGCACGTTGAAGGAGACGCGGGGACCTTCTTCAACGCCTCGCTCACGATCAGCGACCCCGACAGTACGAACTTTGATGGCGGTACCCTGACGACGAGCGTCAGTGGGAGCGGCGAATCGGGTGATCGTTTGCTCGTCCGTGACGGTGGAGGTGTGACCGTCACCGGTACAAGCGTCTTTTATGATTTCGGCGGCGGACCCGTATTGGTCGCGACGACGAGCGGCGGTGGCTTCCCCGTCGACCTGGTCGTGACGTTCAATGCAAACGCCGACGCGACAGCGGTCGAATCGATTGGTCGTCAAATTGCATTCCAAACCACGGGCGATGATCCAGGTACCGCGCAACGTTCCCTCAGCATGATCGTCACCGACGGAGACGGCGGCTCAAGCGGGACGGCGATTCGCACGATGAATGTGGTCGCCGTCAACGACGCTCCGAGCGTCTCGGTCTCGCCGGATGACCCGACCTTTGTGGAGAACGGCTCGGCAGTAGGCCTCTTCAGCGGCGCCTCAATCAGCGCGGTCGAATCCGGAGACCAGCTGACGTCGATCGTGCTTTCCGTCGACTCGCTCGTCAACGGCGCCGACGAGAGTCTCGTCATCGATGGTCAGGTGATTGAACTGACGCATCTAAACAGCGAAACAACCGGCGGCGGTGGTTTTGATGTAGATGTGTTGTTGTCGGGGACAACCGCGACCGTCACGATCACGAGGTTGGGTGGGTTTTCTGGCGCCGATGCAGATGGACTACTCGATACGGTCCAGTACCAAAACTCCAGTGAGTCAGTGGTGAGTGGATCGCGCGGTGTCACGTTGGTGGCGATTTCGGACGACGGTGGCGGTACCGACACGACCGTAAGCGGTGTCGTTTCGTCGGTCAGCGTTGTGGGGGCAAACGACGACCCGACGAATGCGGGCAGCCTATTGACGGATACTTCGGTGACCGAGGATGTCCTGAGCTTCCTTGATCTGTCGGGCGTTGATCTCGCCGACTTGGATGATGATGGCGGGACTGTGTCGCTGCGACTCTCGACTTCCACGGGAGGCGAACTCTTTGCGGCCACTCAGCCCGGGGTCGCCATCGGCGGTAGTGGTACCGCAATCCTCACGCTGTCTGGCACACTAACGGATCTAAACTCCTACCTCGACACCCCTGGAAACCTCCAGTATTTGCATTCAGTAGCTAACACCACGGGTGACGACGCGGACGCCATCCGTGTGGAGGTTTCCGACAACGGCAACACCGGGCCCGGCGGTGGCGGTTTAATTGACTTGGGCAGCGTGAACGTTGACATCAACGCGATCAATGATGCACCCGTCAATAGCGTGCCGACGCTGTTCAGCGTCACCGAAGACACACCGACCGCATTGACCGGAATTTCCATCAACGACGTGGATTCGGGTTCGAGTGATATTGAAACACGACTCACCGTTGGGACGGGCGTCTTGAATGTGACGCTTGTGGGAAGCGCGATGATTTCGGTTGGAGCAAACGGGAGTAACGATTTCGCCGTTCGCGGTACGCTGGCCGATGTTAACGCAACGCTCGCTTCGTTGAGTTACATTCCCGCCGCGGACCTGTTCGGTGTGGTCGCCGACAACCTGACCGTGACGACAAATGATCTTGGGAATAGTGGTGCGGGAGGCGCGTTGGGTGACATCTCCGTCGCGCAGATTGATCTCACGCCGGTCAATGATGCACCAACCATTGTTGTCAATGCCGGGACGACGGTGCTGGAGCGATCGACGGGCAATGTGCTAGCGACCACGGAGCTGCGGGCGGCTGATGTCGATGACGCGGCGACGGGTTTGACGTACTCAATTACCGACGCCGTCGATCATGGCACGCTGACGCTCACCGGCTCGGGTGTCTTGGGGTTGGGCGATACCTTTACGCAAGCGGACTTGGACTCCGGGAACGTTCGTTACGACCACGATGACAGCGAGACGGTAGCGGATTCCTTCGGTTTTTCGTTGGCGGACGGTGGCGAGGACGGTGCGCTCCCGGTGACGGGAACGTTTGTGATTTCGATCACGCCGGTCAATGACCACACGGTGAGCGGGATCACGGATGTGGACGCGACGGCAGATTCGATCATCGAGACCGCGACTCCGGGTGCTTCGGTGGGCATCACGGCATTCGCGTCGGACGCAGATGTGACCGACGGCATCCTCTATACGCTTGACGATGATGCGGGCGGACGGTTTGCGATTGATTCGGTGACCGGGGTCGTCACCCTCTCCGGTTCCATTGACTTCGAGTCCTCCGCGAGCCATGGCGTGGTCGTGCGGGCCACAAGCGACGACGGTTCGACGACGACGCAACACTTTTCGATCGCGATCGCAAACGTGCCCGAGACCCCCGTCGCGACCCCGGATCGATACACCGTGGTTGCGGGACAAGCGCTGGATATCAATGCGGCACTGGGAGTCCTCGCCAACGACTTCGACGGCGACGGTGACACACTGATCGCGGTTCCAATGTCCGCCGCGACCAATGGAAGTGTGGTGCTACAGTCGGACGGGAGCTTTGTTTTCAACGCCAACGAGAGCTTTTTTGGCGACGCGACGTTTTCGTATCGCGCCGATGATGGCGGTCTTTCGAGCGCGACGGTGACGGTCACCATCAGCGTGACAGGTGCGCCAAGTGTCTTATCGCCGGAGCCAGAACCCGACGACGATTCCGACCCTGACTCGACACCCGACCCGCTCAACCCGGAAGAATCGGAAACGACAACCGAAGATGAGTCTCCGTCGAGTGAGGAGGAAACGTCGGCGGAAGTGTCGACCGAGTTGTCGCCGTCTATCCCTTCACTCAGTGTGGATGAGGAAGCTGATGAGCGAAGACGCAGACGGATCAGCCGTGGGCTTTCGAGTGACGCGAGCGCGACGTCGATCGAGGAAGCGGATCAACTGATGCAGCGATTGACACGACGCTTTGAATTGGGACTTTCAACACGGCCAGAGCTTCAAGAGACCTTCAACGCGCGGGAATCGGCGTTGGATGCGATCTTGACGCTGGATATCGAACAAGCGATCGCGTGGGAGTTTTGGGATCAGCAAGAGGACGACAACGAAGATCCCACCTACGAGTTGTTGGTCGGTACGGCGGGAACGGCGGTCGGCCTCTTTTCGGTTGGCTACGTGATGTGGGCACTTCGCGGTGGCGCGTTCTTGACCGTGATGGCGTCGGCGCTTCCGGCATGGCGGTTCATTGATCCCGTCGCCATCTTAGGCGCTTACCGGGCGGCGCAAAATGCGGTCGATCGCGTCGAGACTCTGCTGAGCAAGTAGATTGGGCGCGGCTTGATTATTCGCGTGTCGCAGACGGTCGGAGGGAGGATGACTATACTGCGGAAATGAAGAAACTATGGATTGCGATTCTGTTGGTGGCGGCGGCAACGGGGCCCGATTTGTCGGGTGCTGACCCGGTCGAGGAAGTCTCTTTCGCGACCGATGTGCTGCCGATTCTTTCGGACAAGTGTTTTGTGTGCCATGGTCCCGATACCCGGGACCCGGATTTGGTGCGGCTCGATAGTTTCGCGGCGGCGAGTGTCGATCTTGGCGGTTATCGTGCGATCGACTCGGCGTCTCCCGAAGACAGCGAGTTGCTGGCGCGGATCGAATCAACCGACGATCCGATGCCGCCCGTCGATGCGGAGAAACAGCTGACGGATGCCGACCGTCAGCTCTTGCGCAAGTGGATTGAGACCGGCGGAAAGTATGAAACACACTGGGCGTACGTTGTGCCTACCAAACGGGCGGTGAGTCCAGGTTCCTCAGCGGACTCGATTGATGACTACATCTTGGCGGCGTTGGAGCCGCACGGTGTGGGTCCCGCAGAGCAAGCAGACCCAGCGACGTTGGCGCGTCGTGCCGCCTTGGCGCTGACGGGCTTGCCGCCTGAGTCGGGTGAGCTTCGCCGCTTCCTCGAGGACGAAGACGAGGGCGCCTATGAACGCTACGTCGATCGGTTGTTAAACGACCGTCGATTCGGTGAGCATCAGGCACGTTATTGGCTTGATGCGGTACGTTACGGGGACACCCACGGATTGCACCTGGACAATGTGAGATCGATCCATCCCTATCGCGATTGGGTGGTGCTGGCGCTCAACTCAAACCTTCGCTTTGATCAGTTCATTACTTGGCAGATGGCTGGGGACTTGCTTCCCGATCCGGACATGGAACAGCTGGTCGCAACGGGATTCGTTCGCATGAATCCCACGTCGGGTGAGGGCGGCGCGATTGAGGCCGAGTATCAGGCGAAAAACAACTTTGATCGGACCGAAAACCTTGGCTCCATCTTGCTCGGCATGTCGCTCACGTGTGCACGTTGCCACACGCATAAGTACGACCCGATTACTCAGGAGGAGTACTACCGCTTATTGGCGTTCTTCAACAGCACCGCCGAGCCTGCGATGGATCGGAACCGCGCGGCCTACGGGCCCACCGTCCAGGCACCACGAGACAGTGACGCTTGGGTTCGTTACCGGCCGCTGATCCGGTGGCGCGACCGTGTGCTTGTGGAGACGGAAGAAGAACTGGGCGACAGGAGCGAGAATTGGGTCCAGAGCTGGAGGGACGCTTCTCGGGCGAAACGACTACGGAAGTTGGCCGATCCGAACGGCCCAATGTCAAACATCGCAACGCACACTGCGGCTCGCGAGTTGCAGGCGGCGTTGGATGCCGCATCGAAAGAATTTACGCTCACGCTAGTCGCAAAGGATCTCGATCAGCCACGCGAAACGCGCTTACTGCGTCGGGGAGAGTACAACGCGGCGGTGGGCGAGCCGCTGTCGCCGGACGTTCCAGAAGTGCTCAACCCTTGGCCCGACGCAGCGCCACGCAATCGACTTGGCTTAGCTCGATGGCTCACGGCGTCCGACAACCCACTCGTCACTCGCGTTTTGGTGAATCGTTTTTGGCAACAGATTTTTGGCGACGGCTTGGTTCGAACCCCAGAAGACTTTGGGCTTCAGGGGGAGCATCCGACGCATCCCGAGCTATTGGATTGGCTGGCCGTTGAGTTTCGCGAAAGCGGCTGGGATTTGAAACATCTGCTACGGTTGATGGTCACCAGTCGGACATTTCGCCAACATTCCGCTTGGCGCCCGGAGTTCGAGGACCCGGAGAATCGATGGTGGGCACGCGGCCCGAGCTATCGGTTGGATGCCGAAGTGATTCGGGACATCGGCCTTTGGGCGGGTAATCTATTGGATCCACACATGGGTGGTCCGGGTGTGAAACCTTATCAGCCGCAGGGCATGTGGAAAGCGCTCGCGCACCCGGCGAGCAATACGAAGAACTACCAGCGAGATTCGGGGCCCTTGCTGTACCGGCGAAGTCTCTACATTTTTTGGAAGCGGACGAGTCCGCATCCGATGATGTCGCTCTTCGATGCCCCTGATCGCGAGTCAAGCTGCGTGAGGCGATCGCGCACAAGCACGGCGCTTCAATCATTGGCATTGTTCAACGAAACGCAGCGCATCGAGATGGCACGGAAAATCGCGGAACGACTGGTCCGCGAGGCAAAGAGTCCGACGGAGCGGATTGACTTGCTTTTCGGGTTACTGACCTGCCGAGACGCGACGACGAGCGAGTCAAAAGCATGTCAGGAATTGGTGGGAACGATGCGCAAGCGCTATGACGCCAGCGAAGCGGACGCGTTGGCGTTATTGAAAACCGGCGATGCCGCGCGTGATCAAAAGCTGTCTCCCGCGGAAACGGCCGCGTGGACGCAGCTCGTCCTGACGGTGTTGGCGAGTGACTCGGTTCTGCATCTGTACTAGAGGTAACCAAAATGAACTCTTTGGCATATCAGCAGAACTTGATGGCGACCAGGCGGCAGTTATTTGGTCGCTCGGCGCTTGGCGTCGGGACGGCCGCCATGGCCGGTTTGCTCGGATCGGATTTGTTAGCGGCCGACGGCGCGCCTAAGGATGTTTCGGATACCGCGGGCACGCGTGACAGTGGCTTGCATCATGCCGCTCGCGCCAAACGCGTCATCTACCTGTTTATGAGCGGCGGCCCAAGCCAACTGGACCTCTGGGACTACAAACCCAAGCTGACCGATCTGTTCAATCAACAGCTACCCAGCGAGGTTCGCGATGGTCAACGAATCACGGGGATGACCGCCAAACAAAAGAACGGTTTGCCGCTTTGCCCGAGCAAATACAAATTCACTAAACACGACAACAACGAGTCCGGCGTTTGGATCAGTGAGTTGTTGCCGCACACGGCAAGGGTTGCGAACGAGCTTTGTGTCGTTCACAGCACGTTCACCGAAGCGATCAACCACGATCCGGCGATCACTTACATTCAGACCGGCAGCCAAATCTCTGGTCGACCAAGTTTGGGGGCGTGGTTGAGTTATGGCTTGGGAAGTATGAACGAAGACTTGCCTCACTATGTGGTGATGCACGCGCGATCCAAGTTTCCTGAACAAAGTCTTTTCAATCGACTTTGGGGGCCGGGCTTTCTACCTTCCGATCACCAGGGGATGCTGCTTCGCAGTGCCGGCGATCCGGTGCTTTACCTCAGCAATCCGGACGGGACGAGTCGACAAGACCGTCGCGCGCAACTGGATGCACTAGCAGCCCTTAATCAGAATCAGCATCAGCGTTTCGGTGATCCAGAAATCCTTGCACGTGTGCGCCAGCATGAGATGGCGTATCGAATGCAGACGTCGAT
>JBCBLJ010000540.1:0-5881 GCA_038520195.1 Planctomycetota bacterium | reverse complement strand
ATCGACTACCGCAACGGAACGGATACGCTCGCCGAGTGCCTCGCGATTCCGACCGTGGTCGTCATCGTCTTCCTGATCGTCGGGATGATGGTCTGGCACCACCGAACGCAGTTCTTGAGACCCGAATTGGAACGCTTCGAAGGGATGCTCTCCGAATGGCAGTCCGACAAGGAAGCCCAAGCCTGAGACGCATCGAGGGCAACTTTGCAGTCGGAAATCGGCGACGATAGCTGCGGGAGGAAAAGGTTCACCACGAAGGACACGAAGACCACGAAGGAAGAGTGCGCGGAGCCGTGCTTGCTTCCCGCGTGATACTGGCGACCCGAAGCTGCCTATCGGAGGAACAAATCGCAGGATAATTCGGTCTCGATGTCCTTCAACAGTCGTTAGAGTGCCTGCGTGGTATCAAAGTGGGGCAGGCAAGTCGCGTTTGGCGAAGATTCGGGCGGCCCCGAGGTAACACGCGATGCCCATGCCGATCAGTAACAGCGGATACACCAATGGCGGAAACCAAGACTCCGGCATCACTGTCGTGAGGCTCCACGGGGAATTGAGATCCCCCTTCGTCACCAGCGAACTCAGTCCCTGCGGACGATAGCAATTGAAGAACGTCATGCCCTCCAGCCATGACAAGGACTCGGCCGCTTTCCCAAGCCCGAACATCACCAACTGCAAGACGTAGATCGTCATCACCAGTCCGATCGTTCGCCATCGATAGCGATCAAAGCTGCTAAGCAACGTGGTGAGACCGAGCAGAAAGAAGCCGAAGGAAAACAAATTGAAGGTCGGAGCCGCAAACGCGCGGACATCGACCTTCTCCTCGAGCGGAAAGGCCTGGGTCTGTTCTCCGAAACTGAGCGGAATCTCGAACCCGAACAACGGGACTTCGATCGCGGGCCGTGGCACCGTTTCTTCGACCGTCGTTAAACTGACGCCAAGATACAGTCCTACCCAGACGGCGAGGCACAACAACGCCAAGCCACCTGTGGCGACCAGCGCGTGCGACCAAAGCAACCGAACGCGGCTGATCGGTTGCGAGAGAATCATCTCCATCGTCCCGCGATTGATTTCACCGCTCACCACGTCGCTACCGCGCGAAATACACCAGACGACCGTGCAGAGAATCACGATCGGCTCGTCGAACGTCAGCCCCACGCGGCCTTGATAGGTAAACAACTCGTCGAATCGAATCGGCGAAAACCGTTCGAACTCGCGAAACTGTTCGACAATCGTTTGAAACTGCCCCATGTCGAGCAGGCTCACCACCCACACTCGCACCCAGGCGAAAGAGAAGAGCGCGGCGGCACAGGCAAGGAACAACAAACTGCCTTGCTTGATGTAGCTGCGGACGAGCACTCGATTGATCATGACGCCAATTCCATGGGTCGAAGGCTCTCGTTCAAGTCTTCCAATGCGTCCTGATGAACCGCATCGTAGACCGCCCTCAATCCCAAAGGCTCGATTCGCATCCGCCGCAGACCCAACGCACCGAGCCATGGCATCAGCGGTGACAGGTCACCCGTAGTCTCGATCCGTAGCGGCACAATGCCTTCTTCGTTTTCCGGCCCCAAACGATGCAATTCGACGTGATGCCGCAAAGCTTCGGGAGCCGTCGCTAAGGGGTCTTTGGAGCCGAGCGCCTCCGCCCAGATTCGGTGCCGCTGAAACAACTCTGACATTTCGAGTTCGTGCGCGAGTACACCTTTGCGAAGGAAAACGACACGGTTGCACGTCTCCTCAATTTCGCTCAGCACGTGCGAGGAAAACATGACCGTGCGGCCCGCCTGATGGGCGTCGCGGACAAGTTCGAGCACGGTCGCCCGAACCGACGGATCCAAATTCGCCGTCGGCTCATCGAGTACCAAAAGCGGCGTTTGTGGTGCTAGCACGACAGCCAGCGCCAGCTTCTGCCGCATTCCAGTCGACATGAACCCGACGCGACGTCGCGTGTCTAACTCCAGGATATCCGCGATCTCACGACTCCGCTGGAGATCGCCGAGAGGATGAATTTCGGCGAAAAAACGCAACACGCCATCGCCGCGAAGGTGCGTCGGAAGTCGAGCATCGCCTGGAAGGTATGAGACATTCTGACGAACTAAAACCGAATCCGCCTGCGGGTCCGCACCGCAGACCCTCGCTTGCCCACCCGTTGTCTTCAAAAAACCAAGCAATGAACGAATCAGCGTGGTTTTCCCGGCACCATTTGGCCCCAACAGCCCAAAGACGTCGCCCTTTCGGACCTGCATCGTGCAATCGGAAAGGGCACGAAATGCCCCGTACGATTTCGAAAGCCGTTCACATTCAACGACGAGGGTCGTGTCGGAGGGGCCGACGGTCATGTCTCTTTTCGCGCTCATGCGACACTGGTACTTCACGGAGCCGGTTCTATTGTGCGGATCGGTCAAACATTGAAAACTAGGCACACGTACGGACCAAACTCAGGATCGCCCTTCCACTATGCCTTCATCGAGTCTCCCCGCCGGTTTTCGTTTTGCCGGCTCCTCCTGCGGGATCAAGCCTAGCGGTAGCCCCGATCTTTCGCTCGTCGTCGCGGACCGCCCGCTGACGGCCGTCGGTGTCTACACCAAAAACCAAATCGTCGCCGCTCCCGTCGTGCTATGCCGACAGCGGACCCCCAGCCAAACGATTCGTGCGGTCGTCACCAATAGCGGCAACGCCAACGCCTGTACCGGCGAGCAGGGCGTCCAGGACGCAGCGTCAATGTGCCGACTTGTCGGCGAGCAGCTGGGCATCAACGAATCAGACGTCCTCGTGATGAGTACAGGCGTGATCGGCCAGACGCTGCCCATGGATCGAGTCGCCAGCGGTATCGAGCAAGCGGCGCGCGAACTCGGCGATGGACAAGAACATTTTCAAGTCGCGGCCGACGCGATTCTCACCACTGACAAGCAACGAAAGATCGCAGCGGAATCGGTGCCCCTCGGCGACGCCGTAATACGGGTTGCTTCGATGGCGAAAGGTGCCGGCATGATCGCGCCCAACATGGCAACCATGCTCGGCATGATCTTCACCGACGCGGCGATCGAACCCGAGCTCGCACAGTCGATCCTTCGAAGCGTGGCCGACTCGAGTTTTAACCGCGTCAGCGTCGACGGCCACACCAGCACCAACGACACCCTGCTGCTGCTCGCCAGCGGCACGAGCGATGTTACTATCGACGACTCCAATCGGTCCGCGTTCGAAGCAGCCGTGAGAAACCAGTGCATTCAGCTCGCCGTCGAAATGGTGGCCGACGGCGAGGGCGCGAGTCGTGTCATGAAGATCGCCATCGGCGGAGCACAATCCGACGAAGACGCCGAGACGATCGCCCGAATCGTCGGTGAGAGTCCGCTCGTCAAAACCGCGATCACCGGTTGCGATCCGAATTGGGGCCGAATCGTCTCCGCAGCGGGCAACGCCGCCGCGCCGATCGATCCCTCAAAGACGACGTTGGCACTGTGCGGAACGATGATCTATCGCGACGGCGCGCCCACCGACTACGACGAGCCGCAGCTCAGCCGAACCATGGCCGAAAACCAAGTGGTCGAAGTCGAACTCACCGTCGGCGCCGGCAACGGAACGTCGACCCACTGGGCCAGCGACTTAACCACCAACTACGTCCGCTTCAACAGCGAATACACCACGTAGAGATGGATCGTTTCAATGTGACTCGATTTCTTTTCGTGATGTCGTTGCCAAAACACCGAAGGAGTGAAGGAGTACGGAGCGCGAGTCTAGTACAAGTACCGCGTCGCTGAGTACGAGGAAGACGTCAAGCCACCAATCAGAACCGCGTGAGATGAACCCTTACGAGCCCACTGAATCTACCGCAAACGAACGAGGCCTAAACTGGGCACCACTCTTGCTCGTAGGAATTGGGGCCGGGATTGGCTCATGGGTCGTAATGTTGTTCGCCTCAGAGCCAGGTACGCCGCTTCCGCAATCCACTGTGATGCCTCCAGGCCAGGTCGTTGCCTCACAGATAATTCACGTGTACACGACATTCGTCTGGGTATCATTCCTTTTGGCGGCGATCGCAGTGTTGTTATTGACGATAGCCCTACGACGTAGACCACGCGCCAATCGAAATGCCACTAGGATCTCCTTTGTCGTTTCAGCAATGATTTTCTCGCTGATTCCCACGGCAATCTACCTGGTCAGCGGCTTGCCAATTTCGCTGTGAAGGACCCGCCGATTGGTGGGTAAAGACGATCTCCCGAATCGCTTGACGATCTGGAAACGCAAGTCGATTCGGTTTGTCACGTCTTCTGCGACTGCTACGCCGCAACAAATGGAATCGGCGCACGAGCTTGCGGGGGCGGCGACTGCTTCTAAGCAAATGCACCGGCCCCGGGCATCGAACTTCAACAATGCAAACGCTGGCATTCGCCACTCCGAGCGGGTTGAACATCCAGTACGTTACGAGAGTAGTCGACGACAAACGTCGAGGTTTCCGTATCCCGACACATCAAGTGATCGGATGCGGTCATTCTCGTTCTGCCGTTGGTTCGTCTGGGTATACTCACGGTTCGCACGTACTCGTACTCCTGCGCAAAACGCGGAAGCAATGCCCCAACCAATCTTCGATCACGACCGACTCGATGTTGTCTCGTCTCGAACGAAGCGGACGGGCTCGATGACAACCGTCACACTGAGTTGAAACAGATGCTGCACCGAATCGTCTCAATGTTGACTTGATCGATTTCTCGCGGTGACGTCGTTGCTGGAACGCCGCCGAAGTACAGTCCGCGAGTACGAGTACCGCGGCGCTGAGTACGAGTACAAGCACGAAGAAGAAGCCATCCACAATCAGAAGCTGCCCTTAGGAAGATGCGATGACTCGGCGACTGTTGGTCCTGATCGGAAGCGCGCTCCTGCTGTTACCCGACGCCGCGAATGCGGAGGAGCCGACACCGAAGAAGAGTGCCGAACCAAAACATAATCAAGTGTACGTCAAGATCATCATGCCCATCGAACCGGTCGTTCGCGATCAAGATCGACGCGTCGTCGAGTCTTGGATTGCGGATGATCTCAAGAAACGCGGGCAAGCCAAGTTTACTGGCGTGACGGAATGGGTGCCTTTGGGACTTTTGCCTCTCGAATCAACGCACGTGTGGAATGGTGGAAAACTGGGGGACCAGTACTTTTGTCCCGTGGGTGCGGATATCGAACGTCCGGAAGGCTCTGTTATGGAAGGCTCTGTCATGAAGGTACACGTTAGCGGGTGGAGCCCCGGTGGTGCCTACGTGGTTATCGCCCTGAGGGACGAACCGGGCAGCCGCGCGATTGCAGCGGTCAAGGAACTGAAGGCGAAACAAGGGATGCCCTACGTGGCTGTCTTCATTGGTCCGCCATCAAAAGAATCCGCTGTTCCGATCGATCGCGGGAGATCGCTTCCGCTTTCCGGTGACCGGCCGAAGCCGTGCCCCTTTTGATTAGCGACTGACGTACTTCGTTGATGCTGCAAATGATCGATCAGGACATAATCAATGGTGACCCAGCATTCCGCGAACGGGCGGCCGAGATCATGAGGTTGGAGTCCGCGACCGAAAAGACGCCCGAAATGCTCGCGTCCTTCACGCTGCCGCTGAGTTTCCCTCGTTGATTGAGATAAGCCGATTAAATAGTGGACCCGGTTTCCGTTTTGGAATACGAAAGCTCCTGATCCTATGCGCGGCTTGCGCTTTGATCTGTACGTTCCTTGCTTTTGTTGCTCGGACGTTTCGTAGCGTGTTGTCTGAAGTAGAAGACTCCTACGCAGCAGACTGGACCGCCGCGTTCCTGATCGAGCACCTTCGATCGACCGGTAATGAGTGGCCATCGGACTGGAGCGATCTGAAGGACGAATTTGAGATGCGGCCGAGCAACGGCTATCCTTTCT
>JBCBLJ010000425.1:0-7058 GCA_038520195.1 Planctomycetota bacterium | reverse complement strand
TCTTGGGCAGCAGGTCGACGATCAGATTTCGAATTCGCTCGTCGCCCAGATGCTGTTCTTGATGAGCGACGATCCGAAGGCCGACATTCACCTGTACATCAACAGCCCCGGCGGAAGCATTACCGCTGGAATGGCGATCTATGACACGATGCAGTTCGTTTCCTGCGATGTCGCCACGTATTGCATCGGCCAAGCTGCGTCGATGGGTGCCGTGCTCCTGACGGCTGGAGCGGCGGGTAAACGCTACGCTCTTCCCAACGCTCGGATCATGATTCACCAGCCGCTGGCGGGCATGCAAGGCACCGCTCGTGAGGTCGAGATCCACGTCGAAGAACTGCGTCGCGTCAAGCAACGCATGAATGAAATCATGATCGAGCACACCGGCCATTCGCTCGAGAAGATCGAAAAGGACACCGACCGCGATCGTTTCATGAGCGCCGACGAGTCTCGCGAGTACGGCTTGATCGACAAAGTGGTCAAAACGGCGGGTGAATCAGAGTCTTGATCGCAGCTGATGCTGACGGCAAGCCCCGAGGCGAAGTTCGTTCTCGCGGGCACGGAGTCGTCCTTCTCTCTGGTCAAGCTCAAGCGACCACTCGGAAAGTCTCTCGATGAGATCCTGGGCGTGCAGCCGCAACCACGCCTCCTGCTTTTCGACGGCAAGGCCATCATCGTCGACCCGAGTCCGGCTTTGAGCCGACCTTCGCGGGGCACATCGCGACGAGTCGTCGTCCCGTTTTCCCGCGATCGTCTGCAGACGAAAAGCGACCGCGGGCGGTCCATCGGCCGCAAATATCGGTGGCGATTGGGGGCGGTCGGACATGGCGATAAAAAACTGGGATCCGTGACTCGGCAATCCATCGCCATCGCGTTGACAGTTGTCTTCGATCGACAATTCAGGGATCAAAGCCTGCACACATGAGGCGCGCCTGGATAGAATGCTAAGCGGCGGTATCGCGTCGCACCGATTGTGTGGTTCGCAACAAGAACACGTATTTAACCCTTCCCGCAGGGACTCCCATGACGCCCGAATTTCGACGTTCCTGGCTAGGCATCTCGACGACCGCCGTCGCGCTGGTTTGTGCCGTCATTTCCCCGACTGTCGGGGCAGATGAGCCGGTCGATGCAAAGACGCCGATCGAGACGAAAAAGCCAGTTGAGATTAACTCGCCCGAGCAATTGAAATCCCTGATAGACGGCAGCGTCGACTCGGCGATTTCTTTCCTCAAGAACCGCGGGCAGGCCGATGATGGGCGATTCAGCCCGGAAAGCGGGATCGCCGTCACCGCATTGTGCGTCCGAGCGATACTGGATCATCGCCCGACCGAGGTGAATTCGCCGCAAGTGCGGAAGGCACTCGACGTGATTCTCGCCAACGTGCGTGGCGACGGAGGAATCTACAGCCCGGCCTCGAAATACCGCAACTACGAAACTTCGGTCGCCGTCAGTGCGTTGGTTGCGGCCAACGACGACAATCGCTTTGAGAGCGAATTAAAACGAGCCGAGGTGTTCCTGAAGCGAATGCAGTGGGACGAGGGTGAAGGCATTGAATCTTCTGACGAGTCGTACGGGGGCGCGGGGTACGCCAAACACGGACGTCCCGACCTTTCGAACACGTCGTACATGCTTGATGCGTTGCGAGACCTGGGCAACGACGCAGAAGATGAGGCCATCCAAAAAGCACTTCGCTTTGTCAGCCGAACTCAGAATTTGAACGGTCATGGCAACGACACCGAGTTCGCGGGCAAGCAGGGCGACGGTGGCTTTTACTACACACCGGCGGCTGGCGGCGAATCAAAAGTCGTCGTTGAGGGCGACCCGGAAAACCAAGGCGGACTCCGCAGCTATGGCTCGATGACCTATGCCGGACTGAAAAGCATGATTTACGCCGGCTTGACGCGAGACGATCCTCGAGTCGCCGCCGCAATGGGATTCATCCAGCGAACCTATTCGCTGACCCACAACCCCGGCATGGGCCAACAGGGACTTTATTACTACTATCACACTTTCGCCAAGGCGCTCGATGTCGCCGACATCCGAATCCTGACGGACACCCAGGGTGTCAATCATCAATGGAATCGAGAACTGGCGGCAACCCTTCTCGCGGCGCAACAAGAAGATGGCTCATGGGTCAATCACGGTCACCAGCGCTGGATGGAAGGCGATCGTAATCTCGTCACCGCCTATGCACTCCTCGCTCTCGCCCATTGCCGCGAGTGATGTTCAGTAAATCCTGATGCAACTTCCCATCGTCGACACCGCTTCGCCGGCTCCACGTCCAAGTAACGAGAATCAGGAGGGTGGCGACGCGCGCGGGAGCTACGCCGTCGTTTCTCTCGGCTGTCCCAAGAATCTTGTCGACACCGAACAGATGCTCGGCCGACTCGACGAGGACGGCTATCGCATGGTCCCCACGGTCGATTCCGCGGACTTTGTGGTCGTCAACACCTGCGGGTTTATCGACTCGGCTCGTGAAGAGTCATTGGGCGCGATCGATGAAATGCTCGCGCTCAAAAAGCAGGGAAAGATTCGGGGCGTCGTCGTCACCGGATGCTTGGCCGAGCGGCAGCAAGGACGACTCCTTGAAGAGCGTCCCGAGATCGACGCGATGGTGGGCGTCTTCGGCCGTAACGATATCGTTGATGTCGCCGCTCGCCTGCAAAGCGGCGTCGAAGAACAGCAACGCGTTTTTCGTCCCGCTCCGATTCGGCCACTTTCCGACGCGGTTCGGACGGCCGTTACGCCGAGACACTTCGCCTATCTGAAAATCAGCGAAGGCTGCGATCGGCTGTGTACGTTCTGTGCCATCCCAAAGATGCGCGGCAAACACTATAGCAAGCCGATCGAGCAAGTGGTCGATGAGGCGCGACGACTGGGAGATAGCGGCGTCCGCGAGATCGTCGTCGTCGCGCAGGACACGACCTACTTCGGTAAAGACTTGTACGGTGAGCCGCGGTTGGCCCAATTGCTGACCGAACTGGATCGCATCGATTCGGTCGACTGGATCCGCTTGATGTATTTTTACCCGATGTACATCGATGATCGATTGATCGACACCATCGCCAACGCCGAACGGATCCTGCCGTATATCGACATGCCGCTGCAACACGCGAGCGATCGAATGCTAAAGCGGATGTCACGGAAGACGACCCGCTCGATTCAGGAAGACATCCTCGGGCAATTGCGCGAGCGAATCAATTCATTGGTGATGCGAACCACTTTGATCAGCGGATTCCCCGGCGAGACCGACGAAGACTTTGCCGAGCTGGTGGACTTCGTGACTCAGCAACGATTCGAACATCTCGGCGTCTTCACGTACTCGGTCGAAGACGACACGCCGGCTGCGAAACTTCCCGACCGCGTGCCGGAGGATGTTGCGGTCGAGCGAATGGGCGAACTGATGGGAGTTCAGCAGCAGATCGCATTTGAATGGAACGCGTCTCGGGTCGGAAACGTCGAACCGGTTCTGATAGACTCGCCGCTCGAGGACGAGCCGGGCGTTTGGATCGGGCGCTCGCGCGCGGAAGCCCCCGACATCGACGGTATCATCTACGTAAGTGGCGTGGAGGAGAGCCAATCGATCGAAGTCGGCGACTTGATTCCTTGCGAGATCGTCGCGTCACAAGGCTATGACCTTGTCGCCGCCCCAGTCGGGTCGGATTGAGTCACATCGCCGCGGATTGAGTCCGGTCGCGGGTCAATCGACGATCCGAATCTGAGGAGCGGACTCGGGAACGACCATACGGTGCTCGAGGACGTCCCCCGTGTAGGCTCGCTGGTCGAATCGGCCGCCCAGTTCGGTTCGATAGCCGAGTTCCGATTGGGCGTACGGTGGCAGCGTCTGATGCAACTCGACGGCTTCGTGGTTTCGCGCCGGCTCCGCATTTCGCACGATGTGCGTCACCAGGGCGACGACCAGTTCGTTTCGACGCATCGTCTGTGCTCGACGCGTGAAGAGGTGCTTGATCACCGGAACGCGGCCAAGTTTGGGAAGCCGCGATTCGGTGTCATCGTTGGCTTCCCGAATCAGACCCCCGATGACCAATCCGCCTCCGTCCGGCATCAGCACGGTGGTCTCCACCTGCGTGGTGTCTTCTTCGGGGAACCCGCTTTCGGTGATGCGTCCGCCGGAGACTTTCGGCAAGACCGTCATCAAAATATTGCCGTCCTCGGTGATCACCGGTGTCACGGTGAGCACCACGCCGACATCCAGGAATTGGACGTTCTGAATGGTGGCGGTCTGCGTGGTGGTTGCCACCGCGAACGGTAGCCGCTGGCCGATCTGCACCTTCGCGATTTGACGATTGACCACGCTGACTTTGGGCGAAGCCAGCGTCCGCGAGTTCGTTTGTGATTGAATCGCTTCGATCAGACTCTGCATGTCCGTCCCATCGACTCGCAAACTCACGCCGGGTGTATCGGTCGATGCGTCGACAAAGTTGTTGCCCGAGAGTGTGACGTCCGCACCGGAAACCCGCGCGATCGCCGAAAGGTTGATCCCGTGGCGGTTTTCATCTTCTAGGTCGATCTGCAACACATGCGCCTCGATCATCACCTGAGGCGGCGCGAGATCGATTTGAGCGAGGTACTCCGACACGCGTGCGTGGCCCGCATCGTTGTCCTCGACGACGATTGTTTCGCGCGTCTTCAGTTTGTCTTCTTCGCTGGATTGTGACAGGAATGCCTGACCAACCGGAGAAAGCAGGCTCGTGACCACCGGCTCGACATCGGAGGCCGAAACATAATCCAAGGGATAAACTTGCAGACGACGACCTTGCACGCGTGGGTCGAGGCTTCCGCTGTTCGCCCCGGTCACGAAGAGCAAATCGCCCGAACGATGCCAATGAAAGCCGGCGACACCCAGGATCGCGTCAAGCACTTCTTCCAGCGTCGCTTTGCGAATGTTGACGGTGACCGGCCCCGTGACGTCGGGTCCCAACACCAAGCTGAGTTTGTGATGATTGGCGATCAGACGTAACACCGATCGCAACTCGGCATCGGTCGCGGTTAGGCCGACTAGCTCGTCGGACTTCTGTTCGATTTGTGCGTTGTTGGGATCGGTCTCCGTCGGCATCGGTAATACGACGCCCGGCGGCGGCGTGGCGGCGGTCGGGATGCCTGGCGCCGGGGGCAGCTGGGCGACTCTCAAGTCCGTTAGCTGAACCGCGTCGGTGGACGGTCGAAGTCCCGAGTGATTTCGCCGAGTCGATCGATTGGGATCGGCGGTGTGCCCGACTCGTTCAACTTCGCCGTGGTTCGCTGGCAGCGAAGAAGCGTGATTTGTTGGCGGCGAAGAAGGACTGTTCGTTTCGGATTGCAGAATCGTAGTCGCGTTCGGGACGATCGGTGCGTCTCCGACCGAAGGAAGCACATCGCTGCGCCCCCGATACGTGAGTGGCATTCGATCGACACTCACTTGCAACGGCAAGTCGCCGACCGGAGGCAGCCGATCGATCGAAGTCAGTTTGTTTCGATGAGGACGCGGAGGATCCTTCTCACGCGGTTCGGATTGGTGAACGCTTTCACCGGCCGAAACCTCCGCACTCGGTTCGTCATGCCTGAAATCCAAGACCGATGGCGTCGCGCCGACGGCCAAGTGTGAGTCGCGGATTCGTTTGGAACGAGTTTCAGGTCGATCTTCGATCTGGATCGATGTCTTCTCCTTCAGCCGATGGCTCGCCGGAAGGGTCTGCGTTGCAACACTTCTTGCCGCGACCGTTACAGAACTCGGACCGTCCATCGGGTCAATCATAGTCGTCGGAACTTGAGTCGGACGATCCGGTCGCGTGCTCGCTAACTCGCCTTCGGTGCGCAAACCACTCGTGTCGGCCTTTCGCGGGGCGGTCATTGGAGCCGGCGCGAAAACCGTGGTGCCCACCGGTGAGAGCCCGGGTGTCGTTCCAACGCGGGTGTGGGATCGTCCCTCATGCTGAGCCGTCTGGACTTCGGCAATCGTGTTTGTCCCGACGTAGTCTGCGCGTGCCACGACCGCCGGTGACTCGAATCCGCCTGCAAGTTGAATCGGTGGACAGGCGTTGATGAGCGGTCGGATCGCCGGCAAGTGTGCCGCGTCGATCGCCTCGGGCGGCAGCGATTGCAATGAGGTTTTCGATGCCGTGCGAAGCACTCTCGGGTTGGGCTTCAGCAGCCTCGCGCCATGTTGTGTGGCGGGACCGCCGACGACATGGAGCACGCGTGGCGTTTGTCGGATGAGAGCCGGCTCAGGTCCGCTTGGCGCGTGACCTTTCGGCACCACCGTTTGATCGGAACTCAAGCGATACGACTCGAGCGACCGTTTCGGTACCGCCTCGCTCGCCGATGGCTTTACTTGTCCAGCTGACGGCGTGGATTGTGCTTCGGCACATCCGGCAAGGCAGACCACAAGCGGCGCGATAGTGACGAGCAAGCCGAGCCGCATGTGCGAGTAGTTCCTTCCTACATGCCAAATGGAACCATCGAACAAGGTTCCGGTCGAGCGATCGCTACAATCGCTATACCTCAACACATGCGGTATCGGCGGATGTTGACCGAAATCGAAACAAAAGATGTCCGTTTCTACGATTCGGCGCAACAACCGGCTTACTTTGACAGGGTGACCCCCTCTGTCGAGATGGAGAGTACGCGATTCTCACCGTGAAGCAGATCGCCGGAGCGGACGATGTCGCCATCGATCAGCGCCGACTTGTCAGTGCTATCAATGCTTCCGTAAACCGCGCCGACCGCGTATGGCGTCACTGCGGGGGGAGCCGGAATGCTCTCGGCCGCCTGCGCAACCGGCGCATCTGGGCCGCGAAAGAGATCGACGGCAAAGAGGGCATCCGCGTCCATGGACGAATAGGTTGTCGTCCTTGTGAAATCGGTGGTTGATTCGGTGGGTGCGTTCACCGGTTGAGACGCCGAATTGAGCGAAGCGGGCTTAATGGCAAGATTCGGCACGACGACTGCGTCCTCGGATTGGCTTGGCCAAATCAACAGCCCGACGTTCAAAAGCGAAAAAGAAAAAGCAACTCATCGCTGTTGGCATTCTGTCACTCTTGCTCGTCGGGCTGTTGATTTGG
>JBCBLJ010000892.1:0-3295 GCA_038520195.1 Planctomycetota bacterium | reverse complement strand
GTACCACTCGTTGTCTTTCACCCCGGGATCGGCGACGTTGTCGACACCATAAAGACTGCTGGTCTTCTTGGCATCTACTTTCACACCAAATACCAGCCAACTGGTTGGCCAAAATATGGGTACGAGTGCCAAGTCAACGTCTCGCACAAAGATCCCAAGAAGACCAGCAGTCTTTATGGTGTCGACAACGTCGCCGATCCCGGGGTGAAAGACAACGAGTGGTACACCCAGGAGATCATCGTGAAAGGTCGACGCATCCAGTTGATCGTCAACGGAAAGACGCTGGTCGACCACACGGAACCGGAGGGCAAGGAACCCTTCAGCAAATCGTTTGAGCGTCGACTGGGTGAAGGCACGTTCGCGCTTCAGGCTCACGACCCGATGAGCACCGTTTACTTCAAGAACTTACGCGTCAAGCCGCTGTAGTCTCGCGAACGCGATTGATCCGGGCGCTTCGATCCGAGACGCAGTGCTTAATCCGAGACGCAGTGCGGCGAAAACGAGGCAACTGATAGGACACGGCCGTGTTGGGCGACGCACTCGTGTCGTCAACGGACACGCCCACCCTCATTTTTTGCTCAACGACCAGTCTTTGCGCTGACGGCTGCTGGGAATCCCCATTCGCTTGCGATACTTGGTGACGGTCCTTCGAGCGACCGTCATCCCCGCATCAGCGAGTTTCTTGACGAGCCCTTCATCGCTAAGCGGGTCGCTTTTGTCTTCGCCGTCGATCAGCTCTTGTAGCTTGAGCCGAATCGTATCCCAAGCAACGTCCTCGCCGTCCTCGGTAACGGTCCCGCCGACGAAGAGTCGATGAAGCGGAATGATCCCGCGCGGCGTTTGCATCCACTTGTCATTGACCGCCCGGCTCACCGTGGTGACGTGAACTCCCACTTTCTCGGCGATTTGCTGCATCTTTAGAGGCTCGATCGCTTCGGGGCCCTCATCAAAGAACTTCTTTTGGTGTTCAACGATGGCTTCGGCCACACGGGTGAGCGTGCTGCGTCGCTGTTCGATGGATTCGATCAACCACTGAGCGCCGTTGATTTTTCGCTTGATGTACTCCCGCTCTTCTTCGCCACACGACGGGTCCTGCAAGCGATTCCGGTAGTACTCGCTAATGTGGAGCGCTGGCACACGATCGTCGTCGAGCCGCACTCGATACGACCCATCCTCATCCTGCTCCAAGATGATGTCGGGCGTCACATTTGGAACGTACGTCTCCATGAACGCCGCGCCGGGCTTCGGATTGAGTACCTGCAGCTCATCGCGAATGGTTTGAATCAGATCGATCGAATAGCCTGTCTTTTTCTGAATCTGCGGAAGACGATTGCCGGCGAGGTCTTCGAGGTGCTCCCCGATCAACTTTTGCATTTCCTCGAAGTGCGGGATCTCTGGCCGCAACTGCATCAACAAGCATTCACTGAGACTGCGCGCCGCGACGCCCGTCGGCTCCAGTGACTGAACGACTTGTAGTGCCTCTTCGGCGATCACGAAGTCTTCGGAGGTATGATCGCTGGGCAGCAGATCAGCGAGCGGCGTTCGAAGATAACCGCCGTCGCTCGCATCGAGCGTGCTAATGATTCGCTCGGCAAGCCGTTCGACGTTGTCGTCGATGTCCAGTTCCGCGAGCTGATGCAATAGATAGTCGTTCAGCGATTCGGGCCGGGACTGAGCGTTCGCCATCAGGTCATGGCGGCGATCGGCCTCTTCCTGCATTCGGCCCGCGGATCGGCGAAACGAATCGTCGAACGTGCTGGGCAGCTCGGCGACCATGTTTTGAAGGCGTTCAAAGTCGTCGCTGTTGTCACCGCTGTCGTCGACAACCAATTCCTTTTCGCTTTCGCTTCGGTTGTCCGCGGTCGGCTGTTCGTCGCGGTCGTCCGACGGCGCCGGTTCGACATCCTGCTGCTCCAGCAGCGGGTTCTCATTCATCTCCTGCTCGACCCGCTCCTGCAGCGCAAGCATCGGCAGTTGAAGAATCTCCATGGACTGGATCATCCGAGGGGCAAGTTTTTGAACTTGCCTCTGGTCCATGCGGGCGTTCAAGCCCAACGACATTCGCATTCCGCTCATGAGTCAGCACACGTCATCCAGATGCTTCATCGCCCGCACAACGATCGTGTCGGGAATCGGGTGCCGGCATCCGTCGGCTCTACCGTTATCATACCTTTTTCGGGCGTCCGGGCAGCACATCATGTGCCAATGATCACAACTTTTGTCGACCCGAAATCGCATCCGCGATCATCTCGCGATTCGCGTATTCCAACACGCTTCCGGCGGTAATTCCCCTCGCCAAGCGGGTGATCTGGACGGGGTACTCGCTCAATAGGTTGCTGATGTACAGCGACGTTCCGTCCCCTTCGACAGTTGGGTTCGTCGCCATAATCACTTCCACAAAATTTCCGCTCCGAACTCGGTCGACCAGCGCATCGATCGTCAGTTGGTCAGGGCCAATTCCTTCCAATGGAGCGATCCGGCCCAATAGGACGTGATAAACCCCGTTGAAGGCTCGCGATTGCTCCAAGCTCATCAGATCGCGTGGCTGTTCGACAACGCAGATTCGACTCGCGTCACGCTCCTCGTCGCAACAAATCGCACATCGTTCAGCCTCACAGAGATTGAAACAAACAGCGCATGAACGAATCTCGGTGCGAATCTTCCGGATCGCATCCGACAGCGCCAACGCTTCGGTTTCGGGCACCCTTAACAGGTGGAACGCGAGTCGTTCAGCACTCTTGCGGCCGATTCCCGGTAACCGAGCGAGGTGGTCCACCAAGTCCGAGACCGCTCCGGCATGCTTTTCCACAAAAATGATCTCCACACAAATTCGCGACGAGCCGAAAACGGGTTCCGACTGTCGAGAAAGGACCGACCTGACAACGTTTTTGGGCCGCTCGCACTTTTGAGAAACGTTTCCGCGTCAACCCTCGACGCGTTCACCGTCGCCCATTCTCTCGTCCCGACCGAACTCAGCCGCCCGTGAAAGACGTTAGCAGGCCGTCGATCCCAGGCATATCGAGGTTCATGTCGGCCGCCATTTGTCGAATCGCATCGGCGTAAGTCTGTTTTGCCGTCGCGCCGACTGAGTTGGTCGCTTCAAGGATCGCTTGCTCAAGCTCCAGCTTTGGAATGCCGTCCTCGCGAACCGTCACTGACTGGACTTTGCCCACACAGTTGGCGACCACTTCGACCCGCCCGCAAGTCGACGCTCCACTGACGTGCTCGGATTCCATTCTCGCATTGAGTTCTTGCATCTTCGCGGGCAATTCTTGGAATGCCCCCATCATCGACG
>JBCBLJ010000473.1:0-6570 GCA_038520195.1 Planctomycetota bacterium | reverse complement strand
GATCGATCGCGAGGCATCCGATCGAATAGCTACTCTGTCGGTCGAAGACTGGCTTCCAGGTGACGCCCGCGTTGGTCGTCTTCCAGACGCCGCCGCTGCATGCGGCGACATACCACGTACTGCGCCTTTTGGGATCCACGACGATATCGCCGATGCGCCCCGACATGAGCGCCGGTCCGATCCCTCGGAATTTGAGCGCCGAAACCAGGCTCGAATTCACGCCAGGCGTTTCATCCTTTGGCTCATCCGAGTCCTGAGCGAAAGCGACGGAAACGACTAGCGAACTGACGGCCAGAAAGCGAAGCACAGATTGGGCGAGCGACACGCGAATCTCCAAACGAACTCAGGTTGTTGAAAGGGCGGTGCAACGACAATACCGCAAAAAAACTCAAACAAAGCGTTTCCCAAAGAGCACGGGCTGGCCCGCGATCCGCCCCGCATACCCGCAGCCAGCGTAGCGCGACTAACAAACGCATGCCGGATCGCGACAGACCCCGAGCGATAGCTTAGTTTGCCGGACAGCAAATTGAATTGCCTTGGAAGTAAATGCAACGTCTGCCACATGCCTCATCGATCGATTCGAAGACTCGAAGTTGCTCCCTCATCCCCGCTCTTGGGGCCACTGGAGCCGGTTTAGCCTCAAATTGCGAACGGCAATCGATCCTGTCAAAATGCCAGCTGTCGCCGCTGGAGCTCGTGATCGGGTCACCCGCCGCCAAGGGAGTGTCGTCATCCCGTTGCACTGCGAATGACCGCATGATCTTTGAAACAAGACGTTTGCTTATCCGGGATCTTTCCGACTCCGATTTCGAGGCATTTCACGAGATGCAATCGGACGAGGTGGTCATGCGCTATACGACCGGCAAGGCTTTGGATGCCGAGGAGAACCAGCGTCAGCTTGAGACTTGCATTGCCTCCTATGCAAATCCCACGAATGAGTTCTGGGTGTGGGCCGTGCAACGCAAATCCGATCAGCAATTCGTGGGGACCTGCGCGATCGTGCCGAGCGAAGACGGACCGGAAATCGGCTATCGGTTTCGACAGCGCTACTTCGGCCAGGGATTCGGCCAAGAGGTCTGTGATGGTTTGGTCCTGCATGCGACGCAGGAACTTGGACTGACGAAACTGATCGCCTACGTCGACCGTCGAAATGTCGCCTCGATCAAAATTCTTGACCGCAGCGCCCTTCAATTCGTTCGGGAAGTCAAAAACGAAGATGGAATTCTGGATCGGTTTTATCGCTGGACGGCTGCACAAGAAGATCGCTAGGCTCTGCCAATCGGATGGCGGGCGAAGAACGCGAGGCCCTTCTCCAGAGCCACGAATAGGTTGCTGGCCGACGAGGGCACCGCAACGACGAACTCGGATTCAAGCATGCATCGACGACATGATCCAGATCGCCCGCAGGATGGCATGACTCTTCCACAGCATTATTTCGTCTCCGACGAGATCTTTGCGTTGGAAACAGAGCGGCTCTTTCATGGAGCATGGTTTTGCATCGGAAGACGGAATCAACTGGTTCATCCTGGCGACTTCTTCTTGGCCGATATTGCGGGTGAGAATTTGATCGTCACACTGGACGCCGCCGGCGAACCCCGCGCGATGTTCAACGTCTGTCGACACCGCGGCAGCCGACTCGCCACAGAGTCCTCCGGTGTGTTTGCGCATTGCCGCATCCGGTGCCCGTACCATCGCTGGACCTATGATTGCGGCGGCAACTTGCTTGCGGCCCCGAACATGTCCGCCGAGTTTGAATCGCGAGACTGGCCACTGCGAAGTGTCTCCATCGCCGCGTGGCAAGGATTCCTTTTTGTCAATCTTGGTTCTGCCGCAGAGTCGATTGAAAAAACGTTTCAGCCGTTTTGGAGTCAGTTGGATCCCTGGCGAACCGATGAACTAAACGTCGCACACCAAGAGGAATACGAACTACAGACCAACTGGAAAATGGTCTTCCAAAACTTCAACGAGTGCTACCACTGCCGCTCCGTGCACCCGGGACTCGACGAACTGTCTCCGGTGGATGACTGCAGCAACGACTTTGCCGAAGGACCATTTCTCGGTGGACCGATGCGGTTGTCTGCGGAAAGCATGACCTCCGATGGCAAGCGGACCGCCGCACCGATTCGCCCACTCGACGAAAAACAACGGCAGCGGGTCTACTACTACACCTTACTTCCGAATCTGCTACTGGGATTGCATCCCGACTTTGTACTGGCGTGGCGAATTGAGCCGCGAAGCCCAAGCGAAACCAAAATCACCGCGCAATGGCTCTATGAACCGGAGTCCATCGCTGAACCCGATTTCGAGCCGTCAACGGCGATCGAGTTTTGGGATCGAACCAACCGTCAAGATTGGGCGATCTGCCAGTCCAGCTACGCCGGCGTTTGCTCAAGCGCGTATCGGCCGGGCCCCTGGTCCTCGTCGGAGTCGATCCCGCGCAGCTTTGATCGATCTGTGCTCGCGGCGTTGAACGCGCCCGAATTCTAGTCGCAGAAAGGATTTCCTGTTGCGCCGTGGCGGTCGATACGCTGAGTCTATGGAGGCCGATTCCTGAATCGATTTCGTTCGCAACTCATTCGCCGAGTCCACGATGACAGCCCGACTTTCGATGCGTCTCAACAGCAAGACGACGACCCAACTGGTGATCTTTTTCGACAGCGACCAAGTTTGCACCTGGAAATCCTATTCCGTGTTCTCTGGCGCGACGGGATTCAAGAACAATCCCGAAGAGACCGCGAACAAAGGTAACGGGCCGATCCCAAAAGGCCGCTACTATGTCGTCGACCGACCCACCGGAGGACGCCAAGACTGGGTCCGTCAGAAAGTCCATGACTGGGATGGCAAGCTCGATTGGTTTGCTCTCTTCGCGATCGACGGTCGGATCGACGATTACACCGAAGTAGACGGAGTCCGTCGCGGGAACTTCCGCATGCACCCTGGAACGCGAAGTGCCGGATGCGTGACTTTTCAACAGAAAAGCGACTTCGATGAAATCCGACAAATACTGCTGGGGCAAACGCCCAAATCGGTCTCAAAGTCCGGGCTGCTGTACTACGGCATCTTGACCGTCAGTTGATCGAACCGATTCTGACGACCACGTTCCCCTCATGCCTCACCCCGCCTCGCCACAATCCGAGTCGGCTTTAGCTGCTGACCTCACCCATGAATTGCCGCCGGCTTGCCGCAACGTGAACGCAAGTTGCTACATTGTCGTTCTGGCAAGGGCTTCGTCGCGGGATTGGATCGGAGGGAGAGATGGGAACCCAAGTTATCGAAGAGTCTTGGTTTAGTCGGATCGGTGGAGCGATCAAAGGGATCCTCGTCGGCGGCATTCTGACGGTCGTTTCGGTACCCGTTTTGTTCTGGAACGAGGGTCGAGCCGTACGGACCGCAAAAGGACTCAAGGAGGGAGCCAAAGTTGTCATCGACATTCAACCCGACAGTGTCGACCCCGCTAACAATGGAAAGTTCGTACACACAGGCGGCGATGCGACCACTCAGGAGATACTCCGAGACGAGGAATTCCAGATCGAATACAACGGCGTCCGACTCAACCGTCACGTCGAAATGTTTCAGTGGCACGAAGACGAGAAGCGCAAAAGCAAAAAGAAAATGGGTGGTGGGAAAAAGACCGTCATCACCTATTCGTATCACAAGGACTGGTCTTCGCGCGTCATTCCGTCAAGTGAATTCGATGAAGCATCGACTCACGTTAATCCGAGCGACATGCTGTTTAGCAAAAGAACTGAACAGGCAAAGACGGTGATGCTCGGCGAGTTTCGACTATCGGATTCGCTGATCGGCATGATTCGCAAAACGGAAACGCTGGACCTGAGCGAAGTGAATGTTCCAGGGGAGTACGATGGTATCGCGAGCGTTCGGCATGACGGGCCCAACGGCTCGGCCCGCATCTACATCGCGCGTGCGGCGCTGAACAAGACGCAACCGGCCTCCCTGGCAGGCAGTGTCGACCCGCCGGCCAACGCCGACCGCCCCGATCTGATCGATATCGAACAGGCGGCGACAGAGACAAACGAGGCCGTTACCAACGAACCCTTGGAGCCTCAGATCGGTGACGTTCGAGTGTGGTTCACCGCAACCCCGGTGACGACCGTCAGCCTACTGAGTCAGCAAAGCGGAAACAGCTTCCAACCTTACGAAACCGAGTTCGACACCACCATCAATGTCCTCCAGGAAGGCACCTTCACCGCGGATGAGATGATCGCGCAGCAGGAGGCCGCGAATCGAACGCTGACATGGGTGCTGAGATTCGTCGGCACTCTGGTCATGTTCGTCGGGCTAATGCTGGTGCTCAGGCCACTCGCCGTTGTTGCCGATGTCCTTCCTTTTGCGGGAACCTTAGTTGGGATCGGCTCGGCGATCGTGGCGGGGCTACTCACCATCGCGGGCTCCTTGACCGTGATTGGCGTCGCGTGGGTGTTCTACCGCCCCATGCTGGGTATCTCGCTTTTGCTGATTGCAGGCGTCGCACTCTTTCTGGTGTTTCGCCGAAAGAAGGGTCGAGAAGACGAACCAGAGACATTGACACCGATGGATATCGCGTGACCAATTCGAATATCAAGAACTAGCGTTTCTCGGAAAAGGTCCATGACACAAAGAACTCTCATTCGCGCCGCCGCAGCGGTGATCCTCATTTGCGTCGCAACCGATCCAGTCAACGGTCAAGAATCAAAGGTCAAGGAGGCGTCGAAGATGAGTGATTCAGCATTGCTGCGAGAATGGACGGGACCCTATGGCGGCGTCCCACCGTGGGACCTGGTTCGACCCGACGAATTCATCGCGGCATTTGACGCCGCGATCGAACTCGCCTCCAACGAGATCGATGCGATCGCTTCGAATCAAGAACCGCCAAGCTTCGAGAATACGGTCGTCGCGATGGAAACCGCGGGCCGCGCACTCGGCCGATTGGATGCAATCTTTGGCGTCTACTCGTCCAACCTTAACCTTGGACCGATCGGTGATATCGAGCGCGTGGTTGCCCCTAAGCTGTCGGCTCATTCCGACAGCATCTACCAGAACGACAAGCTTTTCGCCCGCCTACAAGCGATCTACCAGAGCAAGGAAAAGCAGTCGATGACCGTCGCGCAACAGCGGCTCATCGATGATTTGTACAAAACCTTCGTGCGCCGCGGCGCGAAGCTCACCGACCTCCAGAAATCTCGGTTGTCGGCGATCAACTCTCAACTCGCGCGTCTGTTCACCGACTTCGGACAGAATGTGCTCGAAGATGAAAAGCGATTCATCACCTGGATCGAGGACGCGTCTGGTCTGAAGGGACTGCCCGAAAGCGTCGTTGCGGCGATGAAACGTGCGGCCGAAGAAAATGGAAAACCCGATCTGTGGGCGATCACCAACACCCGCTCTTCGATGGATCCCTATCTGACATACGCAGAAGATCGAACGCTGCGGGAAGAGGTTTGGCGAACCTACTACAACCGCTGTGATAACGGCGACGCCCACGACAACAACGAAATCATCACCGAGATCCTCGCACTACGCCGCGAACGAGCCAACCTGCTCGGCTACCCGTCACACGCTCACTGGCGACTCGAACCGACCATGGCGAAAACGCCCGAGCCGACGATGGACTTGATGATGAAGGTGTGGCCCAAAGCGGTCGGCCGAGTCAAGGAAGAAGTTGCCGACATGCAGGCGATCGCGGACAAAGAACTCGCCGCCGACGCCAAGATCACCATCGAGCCATGGGACTATCGGTTCTATGCCGAGAAAGTTCGAAAAGCAAAATACGACCTCGATTTTGGCAAGGTTAAACCGTATTTGCAGATGGAGAAGCTACGCGAGGGCATGTTCTGGGTTGCCGGCGAACTGTTCGGGATGAGCTTCTATCCCGCCGAGGTTCCCGTTTTTCATCCGGACGTTCGCGTCTGGGAAGTCAAGGGACGCGACGGCCAACACATCGGCCTCTGGTACTTTGATCCTTACGCTCGGCCTGGCAAACGCAGCGGCGCTTGGATGACGGCCTACCGCGTCCAAGAGAACCTCGGCCAACCGATCACGCCAATCGTGTCGAATAACTCCAACTTTGTTCGCGGTGCCGAGGGCGAAACCGTGCTGATCTCGTGGGACGATGCCGTCACACTATTCCATGAATTCGGACACGCACTGCACGGACTCTGTTCGGCGGTGAACTATCCCTCGCAAGCCGGCACTGCGGTCGCTCGTGACTACGTCGAATTCCCATCGCAAGTGTTGGAACACTGGCTCGACACTCCCGAAGTGCTCCAAAAGTTCTGTATCCATTACGAGACCGGCGAACCGTTACCTCAAGCATTGATCGACAAGATCAAAAAGGCATCCAATTTCAATCAGGGCTTCGCCACCGTCGAATACCTCGCCAGCGCTCTGATCGACATGAAGTTGCACACCAGTGATCAGACAACCATCAATCCCGATCAATTCGAACGCGAGACACTCACGGAAATGGGCATGCCCAAGGAATTGCCGATGCGGCACCGAACCCCGCATTTCATGCACATCTTCAGCAGCGATGCTTACTCCGCCGGCTACTACAGCTATTTGTGGGCGGAT
>JBCBLJ010000579.1:0-5488 GCA_038520195.1 Planctomycetota bacterium | reverse complement strand
CTCCGGCAAAACGGATGGATTCGGGGGCGGACATGGTCAGTTCCAAAGGGGAGCGGTCAGAGTCATCGCCGCGGCGCGTGGGGTTTTCGGCGGTAGTGCTACATTAAACAATGGTGGAGGATGTGAACAATGATGGGCAGGTCGGTCTGAGTGGCCTCGATCCGACCGCCCCATCGACGCGGCGGTCCGTCCACGAATCAACTTACTCCTGAGACCCTCTTCGTGATCGACTTTTGGATCGCTTTGCCTCTCGCGCTGCAGCTGACGTTGCTGGGAGTGCTCGGATTGGGGCTCGGCGCGTTTGCGAACCACGTGATTTATACGCTGTGTTGGGATCGGCGTCCCATCAGCCCTTGGGTGAAGCCGCACAAGGACGCTCCTCCTCGTGTGAGGACCGATCTGATTCCGATCTGCGGTTGGTGGGGACTCCGACGCGAGGCAAAGATTCACGGCGATCGATTCTGGGTGCGACCGATTCTGATCGAGATCGGAATGATGATCGCCGTCCCCGCGCTCTTCTATTTCGAGACGCACTCGGGGTGGTTATTGCCCGCGGCGCTGCGGACTCAGGCGAACTTGGACCGTTTCGAGCCGTGGGCGACGCACCTGTTCGTTCCACACGTGATTCTCTTTTCGTTGATGGTCGCTTCAACGTTTATCGACTTCGACGAACGTACCATTCCGGATGAGTTGACGTTGCCCGGTACTGTCTTCGCGCTCATGGCGTCCTGTTTCTCGCTGAAGGCCTGCTTGCCAGCGGGCATCGGCGGCGGACTGTACCCGACGACGTTTGAGCTGCCTTCGGTGTGGGGGCCGCCCTGGGTCGGGCGCACCGGTTTCTGGACGGGGCTGGCGATTTGGTCCGGCTGGTGTTTTGCGATCGCCGACCGTCATTGGGTGACCCGGTTCGGTTTCGAGCGGGCCATCGCGTACTTCCTCCATGGGATCACGCGTCGGCGCGGCCCTGTTTTGATTGCCGGTTGGTTCGTGGGCTGTGTGGCGATCCGCATAGTGTTTGGGATCGGCGGCGACGCATGGCATGGGTTGCTTTCGTCACTCGTTGGGCTGGGCGTCGGTGGGGGCGTGGTTTGGGCGATCCGGATCGTCGCAAGCGGGGCGATGAATACCGAGGCGATGGGGTTTGGCGATGTGACGCTGATGGCGATGATCGGTGCCTTTTTGGGGTGGCAGGTCTCGGTGCTTGGATTCTTTCTTGCGCCGATGACGGCGATCGTGATCGTCGTCATCTACTGGATGGTGACGGGCGACAACCAGGTTCCTTTCGGACCCTACTTGTGCTGCGGGACGGCGGTGACGGTGATTTTCTGGGACCGTCTGTTCAACGGCTGGTTTTTGCAGAATCTTGCGATTCTGGGCAACTTTATGTTGTGGCTATTCATCGCGATGACAGGCATGATGGGAGTGATGCTGTACGTTTATCGCATCGTGAGGGACCGCTTCTTCTTTTCAGAAGACGAGGAGTACGAAGAGGATGAAAATGAACTCGAAGATTCGTGACGCATGGGTGTTGTTGTCGGTTGTCTTACTTGTCGGCTGCCAGTACGACGTGATCGAAGACGCTCCCGAGGGATCGGTGGCCGTGGCGACCGACGAGGAGTTGCCGCCAGCCCCCGACGAGACCGAAGCGTCGGCGGGAATCACGGCGTCAGGTCCGGCGGAGGAAGAAACATCGGTGACCAACATCGAGGAAGTCTCCGGTTCTTCGGTCGAAGAAAAAGCGACGTCGGATCCAGCAGAGGAGTCCACTGAAATGACCAAGTCCGAAAAGACAGCGGGTGCGGGACCCGCCGATCAAGCACCCGAGCAGAAGACCGAGATGGTCGCGGCATATAACGAACTGAGCGAACGCGCTCAGTACGTGATCCTAAAGAAGGGCACCGAGCCGCCGGGAGACTATGGGTACACGAACACCAAGGAGCCTGGCACCTATATTTGTCGCCAATGCAACGCTCAGCTCTATCGCAGCGACGACAAATTCGCGAGCCATTGCGGGTGGCCGAGCTTTGACGATGAGATCAAAGGAGCGGTCAAGCGTCAGACAGACGCGGACGGTTATCGGGTCGAGATTGTTTGCGCGAATTGTGGTGGCCACCTGGGACACGTGTTCGAGGGCGAACAGTTTACGGCAAAGAACACGAGGCACTGCGTCAACTCGATCTCGATGAAGTTTATCCCCGAGGGCGAACCGCTTCCGGCGAAGTTAGTGCTGCAGAAAAAGGCTGATTGAGCGTGCCGAATCGCTCGGCGCCCCGGAATTCCACCGAGGGTGCCTTCGAAAGAAAGTAATCCAACCGACTTTCTTTCATCGAATGACGAGTGAAGTCTCTCTCGACAACCATTGCTAGCTGCGAATGAGTGACCGTTTGACATCCCGGCCGCGTTTGCGGTGGTTGGCCGAACGCACCGAAGCGGTCATGTTCGGCGTCGCCGTCACGTTCCTGGTCTGCATGGCAGTCCTTGTCGTGATTTGGGTCGACATGCCCGGACTGCAAGAGCGGGCAAAGAGCTTGGTGTTCGAGGAGTCCGCGACGGGATCCGTGGACGCAACCGCGCTAGATGCGACTTCGGGGCCGGATGCGACTTCGGGGCCGGATGCGACTTCGGGGCCAGGTGCGACCTTGGGAAAGGATGAGACTTCAGGCTCAGTGCCCTCCGTTGTAGTCAGCGAGGAGCCTCGCGTCGGCGCTTTTGGTCCACTTGCGCGGTTCGTCGTCTTGGTGATGGTGGTCTTGTGGGTCGTGGTGATCGCTGAATCGATGTGGCATTGGGTGACGCGTCCCTGGAACGAGGAGACTCGCAAACACCATTGGTTCAGTATCTTGATCTGTATCTGTCCGGCGCTGCGAATGTGCGCCCGTAGCCCCGAGATGAACGGGCGAATTTGGCTTCCCGGTTTGGGATGGCGAAAGGGGGGCCGGCGCTTGCAGCGGCAACTCGAGCGTTACCTGAGTCTTCCGATGATGGGCGTGGCGCTGATGATCCTGCCGATCCTGATCGTCGAGTTCTTTTTGAAGGATCAGGTGGCAGAGTACGCGTGGCTGCGAACGTTGCTGCACGTCGGTACCGGAGTGATCTGGTTTGCGTTCGCGGCCGAATTCATCTTGATGGTTTCGATCGCGGAGAAGAAACTCGAATATTGCAAGAAGCACTGGGTCGATCTGGCCATCATTTTGATCCCGGTCATTTCGTTCCTTCGCTCGCTAAGCATCCTACGGATGGCTCGGCTATCGAACGTCGTGCGGCTTCAGCAATTGGCCAAGTTCGCTCGGATGTATCGCTTGCGAGGAACGGCGCTCAAGCTGGTTCGGGTTTTGGTCTTGTTCGATCTGACGGAACGCCTGCTCGGGGTCAGCGCTCAGACCAGGATTTCTCGGCTGGAGACGGAACTGGCGGAAGTAGAGAAACGGGCACGCTTGCTACGCCAAAAGATCGCGCGTCTGAAGCTTGAGTCGGATGGGAGTGAGGGAGCCGCGTCTTCGATCGACCACGGAGAGGATGTGGTTCACGGCGAGTCGTGAGCCCCACCACTGCGGCACCGAATCACGCGGCGACTCGCTCGCTTGGGCGTGAATCCTCCGCGCCGAGCACGGGGTCGGCGGATGGACCGGACCGAGTTCGCCTGACTCGTCCAAGGAACTGCCTGTGTGGTGCCAGGGCCCGCGTGTCTCGTTTCAGAAAATGCATGCTGGCGCCAAAGACCGCCACCCCGACGAGAACACCTGCGGCGTCGGCAAACAGATCTCGCACGTCGGGGACTCGTCCCGGAACAAAATGCTGACTGGATTCGTCGGCGCAGGCGTAAACGAGTAAACTGGCGGTGACGAGACCGTAACGGGTCATGCCAAGGTATTTGGATTGCTGCTTGGGTTGAGACACGACGCACAGCAGAGTTGAGAGAAACGCGAAGCCACCGAAGTGGATCACTTTGTCATAGGGTTGAAGGTGACCGGCGAGCTTCCCGGTCCATGTCAAACCAGTCCACTTGATGTCGCCGCTGGGCAAGTCAACGCCGCTGGACACATCAACGGGGCCGGGCATGTCAACTGGGCTGAGTAATGCCAAAGGCAAGTGTGTCCCCACCAAAAGGATCAACCAGACCGCCGCCAAGCCGAGAGCGGCAAGCCCGCCGCCTGTGACTTTGAGTCGTGAGAAACGTAAAGCCCTTTGCTGATCCACGCCGCGCGCAATGGTCCAACGCGTCATTTGTTTCCCCAAACGTGAGAACCCCGTGAGACATCGACCTCGTACTTTGACAATCCCCGTGACGCTATGCGCGTGGGCACTCTTTCTATCGGTGGCGAGCACGTGCGACGCGCAGGAATCGGGTGCGGGGGATCCCTCGACTAGAGCCACCGTCTCGGAGGCGTCCGAAACCGAAGGCACAACGAAAGGGAAAACCGACAAGCCCAAGACACCGTGGCGATCGCTCAAAAAGCATTGGGTGGCATGTGAATTCGGTGGCGAGGGTGACGCATCGGTGAAGGACGGCGTCGTGACGCTGGAATACGGTGATCCGCTCACGGGCGTGCGCTGGGATGGGCCATTCGAAGGCGACAAAGAGCCCACAAAGAAGAAGGATGTCGCGCCTTTGCCGAGAGACAACTATGAACTGCGATGGGAGTGCGTCCGCGATGACGGATTTGACTTTCTCTGTGCGTTTACCTTTCCCGTTGACCAGGCGAACGCGAGTCTCGTGATGGGCGGCTGGGGTGGCGGAATCACGGGAATCAGCAGCATCGATGGCCAAGACGCCAGCGACAACCAAACGACGATGTTCAAGGCGTTTGAGAACGACCAGTGGTACAAAGCCCGTGTTCGCGTGGAGAAAGCAAAGATCACCGTTTGGCTCGACGGGACGCTGATGTTCGAACAGCCGCGCGCGGATCACAAGTTCGACATTCGATTTGAGATGGACCCGTGCACCCCGTTGGGCATCGCAAACTTTGAATGCGATTCACGGATCAAGAACATTCAGGTCCGTAAACTGCACCCCTCCGAACTCGCGGAAGTTGAAACAGAAGAGTGACCGAGGAACAGCAGGCTCGGACCGATGAATACTTCATGGGCCGTGCGCTCGAGCTCGCGTATGCCGCCGCGCAGGCGGACGAAGTCCCCGTCGGCGCCGTCGTGGTCCGTGACCATCAGATCATCGCGGCTGCTTCAAACCAACGCGAGATGCTGAAGGATCCCACCGCACACGCGGAAATGATTGCGTTGACACAAGCTGCTGCGGCGATCGGCGATTGGCGGCTAGAGAAGGCAACGTTGTACGTGACGCTCGAGCCTTGCCCGATGTGTGCCGGGGCGATCTTGCAGGCGCGTTTGCCGCGTGTGGTTTTCGGGGCCGCGGACCCCAAAGCGGGGGCGGTCACCAGTTTGTTCGAGCTGCTCGATGACCCTCGTCTGAATCATCGCTGTGAGGTTACCTCTGGCGTGCTCGCGTCACGCTGCGGGGGCGTTTTGACGG
>JBCBLJ010000233.1:0-10369 GCA_038520195.1 Planctomycetota bacterium | reverse complement strand
GAAGCGTTCCGAACTTGCCCACAAATTTTTAAAGCAGTGAAGCTCTTTCCGTCGAATAGGATTTACCGATAACGCGACCTGCGGAAGAGAGACCGTCGCCGGCGCGCTGTTATCCACGCATTCAATCAAAGCAAACCGTCACCAGGTCCTCCTCACACGAGGAAATACAGTGTTTCGATCGCAAGTCTTGTGGACATCCCTCTTCGTCGCGACGGTCTCTCTTCCGCAGGTCGCGTTATCGGTAAATCCTATTCGACGGAAAGAGCTTCACTGCTTTAAAAATTTGTGGGCAAGTTCGGAACGCTTCCTTCGACAACTTTTGGTGTCAAGCAGTCCTCGGAGAACGAAGTGATGAGAATCGATCCGAACAATTCGATCCAACGCTCGGTGAGTCAGCGGCAACCGTCTGCCACCCCGCGTTCGAAGCCGGTGTCCGGCGAAACCGCCGCTTCCGTTTCCGCTGTCGATGTGAAGTCACTCGATGCCTTGCTCAAGACTCTCGCTGCTTCGGGTGAGATTCGCGACTCCGTGGTCGAGGATATCAAAGCGAGAATCCAGACCGGAGAGTACCTCACCAAGGCTGCGGCCTATGAAACGGCGAGCGCCATCCTCGATCTGTAATCCGTGGTCCGTCAACGACTGTCGCGACACTGCTCCTTTCAAAGGAACTTTCCTCTCGATCCTAGATAAGGTTTTTAGACATGAGTCTGGTAATTACCAATAATGTGGGCGCGCTCAACGCCCAAAACAACTTGACCCGCTCCTCGAATGGTTTGAATCGTTCGATCGAACGACTTTCTTCCGGATTCAAAGTGAATCGTGGTGCCGATGGCCCTGCTTCGCTGGTGATCTCAGAGAAGCAACGAGCTCAAATCGCCGGTCTTCGTACCGCGATCGACAACACGGAAAAGGCCGTCGCCGTGGTTCAGACCGCAGAAGGCGCGCTGAACGAAATCAACAGCATCCTCGTTAAGGTTCGATCCTTGGCATTGGACTCGGCCAACGAAGGCGTCAATGACGCCGACGCTTTCGCCGCCAACCAAGCTGAAATCGCCAATGCTTTGGACACGATCAACCGTATCTCGTCCAACACGCAATTCGGCGAGAAGACCCTTTTGGACGGAAGCGCTGGCATCAACGGTTCGGCCGTCGACGCCGGTGTGACCTTCTTGAAGGGAACCAGCGAAACCAGCGCCGGCAACTATGCCGTCGCGGTCACCACTGCTGCATCGCGGGCCAACATCACCGCGACCGCCGCAACCACGACCCTGGCAGCGGATGAAGTTTTGACCGTCAACGGTGTGAGCATCACGCTCAGCGCGGGCTTGGATCAAACCGGCGTCATCAACCGAGTCAACGAATTCACCTCGCAAACGGGTGTGATCGCTGAAGACGACCCCAATGCCGCGGGCTCGACGCGACTTCGAAGCATCGAATTCGGAAGTAACGCGACCATCGAAGTCATTTCGGACACCGCCGCTGCGACGACTTCGTCCGGTTTCGGCAACGCGACGGTCACCGCTTCGGGAACCAACATCGTCGGAACCATCAACGGTCAAGCCGCTTCGGGATCCGGAAACGTCCTCACCAGCACCGCCGGTGCATCGCGAGGAGCCGTCATTCAAATCGCGGAAGACAGCGCCGATTCGGCACTGTCCTTCACGACCGCAACGTCGGCGGGCGGTGACTTGGACACGATCAACGTTCAAGACGACTCCCTGACCTTCCAAATCGGTGCCAACCGTGACCAGACCGCGAACATCGCGATTAACTCGGTTTCCGCTGACAAGCTGGGTCTTGGCGTCAGCAACACTCGATTCGCCAACCTGAACGAGATCGATGTCACCTCGGCCGAAAAGTCGCAGGAAGCGTTGTCGGTCATCGACGCCGCGATTGACGAGATTTCGAACATTCGCGGTGAATTGGGTGCATTCCAAGCAAACACCCTCGAGTCGATCGCCAACAACTCGCGAACGACCCTTGAAAACACGGTCAACGCCGAGTCCGTCATTCGTGACACCGACTTCGCAGAAGAGATCAGCCGGTTCACAAACCAGCAAATCTTGGTGCAAGCCGGTACCTCGGTTCTGTCGAGTGCGAACCAAACTTCGCAGTCGATCTTGTCGCTGCTCCAGTAGTCGCGTCAAAACTTCCTTGGCCGGAAAGATCGGGAAGGGGTGCTGGGGGGCGCCCCTTTCCCGAATCTTCCACTTTTACTTTAGGGCATCATGTTTTCCATCGACGGCATCGTCTCAGGATTTGAAACCTCGTCGATCATCGAAAGCCTGCTCGGCTTTCAGCAGACGCAGATCGACACGTTTAACTCTCGCAAATCCGAGATCGCGACACGACAAACTGCGTTCAAGGGGATCGAAGCCCAGCTTCTTTCGCTGCGTTCGTCGCTGGGCAGACTCAACCGTCCCTCGGCATCAGTGTTTGATGCAAAAATCACCTCCTCGAGCAACGAAGACATCCTTTCCGTCGCCGCCGATGGCAATGCCAACAACGGTATCTACCAGCTGACCGTCGATTCTCTCGCCACCGCACAACAGCTAGGTTCACAAGGATTTCAAACGACCTCCGACACCATTGGCACCGGTGAAGTCACGATCTCTGTCGGCGGGCAATCCGCAACCACGATCACGATTGACGAGAGCAACAACACGGTGACGGGATTCGTCAACGCCATCAACGAGCAAGCCGAAAACGTTAACGCAAGCGTGGTCTTTGACCAAGGCTCTGATTCACATCGTATTCTCCTTTCGTCCGAACTCACCGGCGCCGCGAACACGATTTCGATTTCGAACACGCTCAGCGGTGGCACCGCACCCGATTTTTCTGGTCCCGCTGTTCAAGACGCCGCCGACGCGTCCGTGACGCTCGGTTCGGGTGCCGGAGCGATCACCGCACAATACGCGTCCAACACGGTCGACGGACTGATTGAGAATGTCACCCTGGATCTGAAATCGGCGTCGGCGGGCGAAACGGTCACCATCAGCGTCGACAACGATACCGCAAGCGCCAAAGAAGCGATCGAGTCCTTCGTCACGGACTTCAATGCCCTGATCGAGTTTATCGACGATCAGACTCGATTCAATTCCGAAACCGAAGAAGCGAGTCCGCTGATCGGAAACCGCTCGGTAACCAACATCAAGAATCAGCTGCTCGCGTTTGCCTCCGAATCGATCGACACCGGGACGAATCTGAACCGTCTCAGCCAACTTGGAATCGATATCGACACCCGTGGTCGCCTCAGTATCGATTCGAGCCAGCTGGACAAGGCGCTGACCGGTGATTTGGAAGGAGTCCAACCGAGCGATATCACCAAGCTCTTCGGGCTGGATGCCTCTTCAACCAATTCCGGAATTCGGTTCTTGGCCGGCGGCACCCGTACCGAAGCCTCCTCGACTCCCTATCAAGTCGACATTACGCAAGCGGCCGAGCAGGCAATCATTACCGCAACTAGCGCCGTAGCGGCAAGCGTCGTCATCGACGACTCCAACAACTCACTGCAAATCACCGTGGACGGGATTGTCAGCGAGACACTGACAATCGCCAACGGCACGTACACTCAAGCCGAAATTGCTACGCAGCTCGAAACCACCATCAACAGTTCGAGCGAGCTGGGTGTTCACAATGTCCTCGTTGGGCTCTCCGCGAGCAACGAGCTGGTGATCACCACGGAAGGCTATGGAACCTCCGCAAAACTATCCAGCGTCTCCGGCACCGCGGCGTCCATCCTAGGGTTCACGGGGACGGAGACCGACAGCGGTCAAGATGTGGTCGGGTCATTCATCGTCAACGGAGTTTCGGAGACCGCCGTCGGGACGGGCCGAGTCTTGCGCGGCGACAGTGAAAACGAAAACACAGCGGACTTGCAGTTACTGGTGTCATTGACGCCCGATCGTGTTGTCGCAGGCTCCGAAGCGGATATCCATGTGACCCGTGGAGTCACCGGTCGATTGGACAGCTACATCGGATCGCTGTTCGACACCGAATCGGGATTGATCAAAACCGTCAACGAAGACTTCGATGCGCGAATCGCGTCGATCGATCAGTCGATCGAACGAGTGCAAACGGTGACCGACTCGAGACGCGAATTCCTGATTGCGGAATTCACGGCTCTAGAATCGATCATCAACAACTTACAGACGACGGGCAACATCATTTCAAGTCAATTGACGACCGTCTCGGCGTTCGGAAACGACAATAACTAGTCGCCGCAGCGCCCGCAAACGATCACGTGTAGGGCAAGTAGGAACGGATTCGCTCAGAACAGAAACGGAGGGCAATGATGAGTGTAAGCACCTACAAACGACGTAGTTTGAAAGCTGGATGGAGCCGGGTCGATCTCTTGTTAGAGATCTACGATCGAGCGATCAACTCGATCAAGGCCTGCGCCATTGCCGATGAAACCGGTGACACCCAAGCGTTCGCTGATCATTCGATCGCCGCGCAAAAGGCACTGCTCGCGATCCACTCGGGGCTTAAACCCGACGAAGACGAAGTCGCGTTCAATATCGCCAGGCTCCTGCTTTTCGCTACCGACGCGATGGAGAAACGCGAATTCGATTCCGCCGTCAAGGTGCTCGAAGACTTGCGCGGTGGATTCGCGGCGGTCGCTGAAGAGGTGAACCAGTTGGAACGCGAAGGGACGATCCCGGGTTTCCCGGACGAAAACGGATTCGTCTACTAAGGCAATCGCGCGTGCCTCGGCGGCCCTAAGTCGATGTCAGAACTAAGCCGCCGTCATTTCCAAGCCCACGCGAACGGAACCCGTTGAGCAGCATTGCGGAAACGCTGATTCCCGCGCGCCGACGTACTGACGCCCCGATGCGCCCCCATCGGTTTGTCAGACGCTGGCGCATGTGTCGACCGCCGCACGTGTGACCGGCATCTTGGGATCGATCGTCATTCTCATCGGGTCCGTGTGTCGGAAGTCTCTCGAGCGCACTTCCCGACGGACCGAATGGTTCCCGCCATTTCGCTAGACTTGCGAAGAGTGCGGATAGGTGTTCGCCTTCATTCTTTCGCGAACACTTCTGTCGCATCGGCCTCGATTCATCTGTTTGCCACGAAAGTCATCGGGACGCGGCTCGAGCTGATTCCCCTGGCGGTCCATCGCCAGATTCTTGCCGCTTCTGCCGTCGGAGTTCGCAGCACGGGTGTCATTTCATGGATGACACAACGGTCGACGGTGATCGCGTTTCCGCCCTCCGCGACGCGAAAACATCGAAAAACGATCGAATCGGTGTCACACTCGTGATCCGGTCCCGCTTGGATTTTCACGCGACCAATCGTGGTCGTTTCTCAACAACACCACTTCGTCTGCCACGCAGGAGCCTCCCAATGATCGTTCGAATCAAGACCCTCGCCCTCACCGCCGTGTTCACCCTGGGTCTGGGATGCCTTTCGACCGCGCACGCCGGTAACAACAGTTGGGCTTGGTCTAAGCCCTTGAACAAGAAGGCGGGCCATGCTTTCTACACGGGCAACAAAAACATCAACAACAGTTACTCCTTTCGGTCGCGTGCGTGGCGTCAGAACTATGGCACGACCCATCGCAGCCACCAACTTCGCTCGCACAGTTACTACGCCCCGCGCGTTGTAACACCGACCTACACCCACCGGGTCATCACACCCCAACCGATCATCATTCATCGACCGCCGACGACAATCCACTCGACGATCGTATCGCCGACGGTTCGCACGATTCCTCAGGCCGTCGGAACCGTGCAGGCTTTGCCCGCGAAGCCCGCCGTGAAATCCAATGTGATCGCCGCGCCGAAGACGGGCACGCTGCAGAGTTGGACAAATCCTTGAGACGACTCTGTATTCGAATACTCTTTCGAACTACTTGATCGAGGAAGTGAGATCTTTCTCGACCGCTCGGAAGATGTCTTCATCCTTGAGAGAGTTGAGCGGAACTTGATGCAGGACGCCCTGTGAGTCCTTCAATTCGACGATCCGCTGATCGATGATTCTCACAAAGGTCGCCGTGAGCTTGATGCGACCGGTCGTATCGGTCCACGTCACACCAGGCGTTGACGGTGGGCTTATTTGAGTTGGGCGCGACCGATTGAATGGCTCTCGCATCATTCGCTCATAAAGCGACATCTCTGCGTGTCGGGCCGTCGCCAGTGCCAATTCTCGCCCGATCACTTCCGCATTCGCTCGAGTTCCCAACGCCCCCCAAAGCCCATAAGGGCTTCGCCTTCCCGGTGCACTTTGATCAGTGCCGCCTGCACGGACCGTCGGACGCGAAGGGTCACCTGTGTCGATGTTTTCCGTGATGAAAACAACCGCGCCGTCACCCATGAGCACGTAGACGCCGCCCTCGTGGCGACTACTCGCGGAAACCGTGCCATGCATCATCCCAAGTTCGGAGGTGCAGGACGGTGCGTTGGGAGGAAGAATGGCTTGGTAACCCGTGAACGGCAGCGCTCCGTCACACCACCGAGCTCCACGGCCAAAATCCCAGGCGGGGCCATTGCTTTGGGCGGCAGCAAGACAAAGCGTTGGATTGTCTTGAAGCCCATTCACTTCCTTGTAGATCTTTGTCGCGCTCGTCGGCTTCACACTGGCTATGGTTTCGGAGAACATCATTGTGTGCGCCAGGCCATCAAGAATATCGCGGAACCGCGTCCGTTTTGCCGCCTTGAAAAAACCGCGATGATTAGCTCCTACACGTATTGTCTCCGCGGGAGAATCCTGACGCATCGGTTCAGCGTCCGTGGTGTCTCCAAGGCAGGCGACATAATTGGTCACAACCGCTCCATCTCCGCCGCTGGAAACCGGCTCCAACGTAAAGACCACCTTCGGTAACTCGACGGCGGATTCGGCAGGATCGTCGGGGCACTGAAAAACCGCAGGACACTGTTTCCAAGGGCCGTACGCTTCCGGATCAAACCAAGGTGCCGGTCCCATCGAGGGGAAGGACTGATCCGTGGACGGATTCGTGTGAGGATTGACAATGGTTTCCCAGAGTTGCTGGTTTTCAGCGAATGGCAGCAACGGAACAAGCAGTCCAAGCCGCCCCTGATTCGACTGTGAATCCTCGCCCCCAGCCGTACCACCGCAAAGGATCGGCAACTGCTTGTAGGCGCTGTGGTAGTTGTGAAGCGCAAGCCCGAGCATGCGAAGATTGTTGCTGCAACCCGATGCCCGAGCGGAGGCGCGATGTCGCGCGACCCTTGGAATTAGCAAGCAGGAGACGAGCACGCCACAGAAAGTGAGAGCGAGGGTGCTGGTCAACGAATGAGATGCTTCACGTTTCATGGCAGAAGACTTATCTTTGGGCGAAAAACTAGCGCAGCGAAAACTGCCATTGGCCAGATTGGAAAATCATCCTCATCTTCGTGGTGTACCCACGCGTTTGAAGTGGTAATTTGACCGACAATTCACCGGACTCCTCGGACATCACAGCCGCTGGGTTCGGAGACTCTTCAAGAATACGTAACGCCGTCTCCAGGCGATGAATGAACAAGCCGCGTTCGGCCTTGATAAGATTACCAACGATCTCGGGCTGCGCATCACCTCCCTCTATCATCGTCTCAGCAAACTTGGCAAAGTCGCGCCGTTCAAGCAACTCGACACCCAACTGAAGTTGTTTTCTGAGTGCCTCGACGGCGTCGATTCGCATCTTCAAATGCTGCTGCACCGCACGATAGGCATCTTCACTATTTAGCAACGAGAGTGCGATACGACGGATGTTGTCTTGCTCGTCCATCAAGACGACGAGTGCATCACGCTCCAAATCGATTTGGCGTGCACGAATCGAACCGCGGCCACTGGCTGCCGTCCAGGTTTGAATCGGACGCTCACTAAAACTCTGCTTTTCAAGCTCGGAATACTCTTTTGGTGGGTCAACGATCTCGGGATTTTCTCGCTCGAGCGTTTCTCTGTTTGCTCGCGTTCCGATCGCCCCCCAAAGCCCGAACGGGCTCCTGCTTCCCGGACGTGTTTTCCCATTCGATCCAGACACCGGTTCCGCCGACTGGTCCCCTACGTCGATCGACTCTGTGACGAACCGCGTGTAGCCGTCGGAGAACATGACATGGACGCCTCCGGGATGGTAGCTCGAAGGTGGCATCACACCCTCGAGGTCCTGCTCTGTTCGAGTCGCCGAAGGTGCGTTCGGCGGAAGTATTGTTTGAAAACCAACACTTCGCAGACTCCCGTCCGTCCAAGTCGCGTCCCGTCCAACGGGCCAAAACTCGGCACCTTCGCGATTCTTGATGGCGAGCGTGGGCTTTGTTGTTAGACCTGAGATTCCCTTCGCAACTGGCGGACCCGCAATGCGCGATTCGGAAAGCATCAACGTGTTGGAGAGGCCATCCAAAATATCACGAAACTTTGTCGTGCGGCCCGCTATGAAAACGCCCCGCCCCGTCACTTGAACCGAGATCGCGTTTTTGGAAACATCGAGATCATAAGGGGAGCCGACCATGTAGACGGCGTCCCCATAGTTAATCATGTAACTAGATACCGTCGCAAACTTCGAAGACTGCTTGTCAGAGGGGCAGACCAATGATTTTGGACGCTGCCCCCAGGGCGCGTATTGATCCGGATCGAACCAGGGGACGGGGCCCATCGCCGGAAAAGTCCGACCCGATTTCGGATCGCGGTATGGGTTGACAATCTGTTCCCAAAGCCGCTGTTGGTCCATAAAGGGCATCAACCCAAGAAAAGGACTGAGCCGGCCCTGATTGTATTGCCACTCTTTGAGGCTCTCTTTCGATGTGGTCCCGCCACAGGCCCGCGGTAACTGCTTAAACGCCGAGTGATAATTGTGAAACGCGAGGCCGATTTGCTTCAGTCGATTCTCGCAGGACTCGCGCCGAGCGGCCACGCGTCTCCGAGCCACACTCATCGACAACAAGGAACTCAACAAGACTGCGATCACAAAATAGCCGATCGCGTCGGCAATTCGAAACTTGGTATTCACGACAAGAAAGCCTCTGACCAGGAAGCATCAATCCGCGTAGAGGATAAACGATCCGGCGGGTTCGGTGGTCACCCGGGAGACAAATTTGAATTCAATTCGTCGACGTCACCGCCGCATAGAACCTTTTTGACGTGCGCCCGATCCAGAGACTGACCGGAGTCTCGCCGCAATCCCGATACCGTAGCTGCAACTGGTTTGCGTCATGTGCAACGCCGCGCGTTTTCACGCGAGTCGGGAAGACGTTCAGCCCCCGAAGCACCTTCCGCAACTTGCGGTCATCACAGGATCCGTGCCACAACACTCGCTCGCTAATACCCAGACCCATCGGCACCGCTTCATTGCCGGTCAGGAAACCGCTTGGGTTGCCAATCGACGCAAGGCCGAACCGATTGGCGAAAGAAGTCGTCAATCCTGCGGCGCGGATCGCAGCGTCAGGATCGATCAGGTATTCAGACGGCGTCTGGCTCTGCTCGCAATTCTCTTCCACGTTTGCCGAAAACATCGTGACCTCGGCGTCGTTGCCCAGCACGATCGCACCACGATGCGACGCTGGGTCAATTGAAAGCGTCTCTCGCGCACGGCGATCGACGGCCCCCGTCAACAACGTCTGCTCACGCACGCTGCCCGCCAACGAAATCCAGACACGCAATTGCCCCTTGCGATCGGCGACTTCCGCCACCGGCGCGAGCTTGACTGCGACCCCCGCCGATTGATCGATCGCCTGCTCAACAAACTCCCACGAAGGCGAATAGTCTTCCGGTCGAGTTTGGCGCGAATTCCCTTGCCGGCGGTCAGGATCGATGTGAAACAAAGCATCGGCCGATGCATCGAACACTGTCACATCGGCGCAAATGAATCCGCAACGGGAAGCATGCGGTGAGTTCATTCGAACGTTTTCGCGTGCCATCGCGATCAGCCCGAGGTCGCGATCCACGCCGATCACTTCGCCGCGCCGAGCGAGCGCGAGCGCGTCGCCCCCGATCCCGCAACACAAATCGTACACCCGCTCGCCGCCGAACCAATTCGCTTTGCAATCCGATACCGGTCGTGCGGAAGCCTGCTGTAGCGCGCGATCGGTGGTCCACCAAAGTCCGGGGCCGAGTTTAGCGATCGCCTTCGGTTGCAAACTCGCCGTGGCGACGACGAGCCCGACGAACTCCTCGCCAGCCAATTGGCGAACGCGAGCCGCGACTCCGGATGCCGAACCGGCCATCGCCGTGACTTCGCGAAGCGCCGTTTCGCATCTCGCGAGCATCTCGTCCGTCAGCGGTGACATCGTTTCCCTTACGCCGACGACACTAGGTTCTGTTTGAAAACTGCGATTGCATTGTGAGTTTGGTTTCGGCGAAACTTGGCGGGTCAACAACTCTAGCCAAGGATGGACTCATGGCTCGTCACCAACTTACGGATGATCAATGGGAT
>JBCBLJ010000100.1:0-15351 GCA_038520195.1 Planctomycetota bacterium | reverse complement strand
GTAGGACACGATTCGTTTCTGGACATCGTCGCCAACTTGGTTGGAATCCTGATCATCCTGGTCGTCGTGCTGGGCGCACAATCGCAGCAGACGATTCGCGAAGCCAAGGAAGCGAAGGAAACGCCCGAAGTCGCGCCACTCCGCCGCGCCGCGGGCACAGACGAACTCAATGCGCTCGCGCTCGCGCGGACGTACGCCAACTCCGCGCAAGCGGACTCGATGCGACTGGAGCGCACCATCAAGATCCTTGACGGCGAGATCCGCCAAAAAGCCGATCAGCGCGCCGTGCTGATGACGCTTTTGGACGAAGCCAAGGCGATTTGGGAAGCGGAACAGCAGAAACTAGACGAAGACCGTTTAGCGTCCTCGCAGCGCGAAGCCAAAGCGTCTGAGCTTGCGCGTGAGCTGGCAAGCCTCGATGGTGAAGAAACACGCTTGGAGAATCGTAAGGCACCAGTAGTCGCGGTCGAACACTTGCCGACCCCGATGGCCAAGACAGTCTTCGAAAGGGAGTTTCATTTTCGCCTGAAGGACAATCGGCTCTCGGTGGTTCCACTGGACGCACTGACCAAGGAGATTGAGGCCGATTTGCGGCGGATGGCCGTCGGATCGCGCGAAGGTGCTGCGGAATCGGCGATCGGACCGGTCCGTGGATATGTCGCCCGTTACATCGTCAACCGCAGCAATGAGTTGGTCTCGCGCGGCGGGTCGATTTCGCGAATGGCGCGGATGCAAGTGATGGCGTGTGCATTTGAACCGTTACGTGAACCTCACGGTGAACCGATCCACAACGTTTTGGCCAATGATGATTGGCTGGATGTGGAGCTCGCCGGGCATCGCAGTGACGGGACAGTGATCACCGTCTGGGTCTATCCCGACAGCTACGCCGCCTTCCGACGGCTGAAAGAAAAACTCTACGCCAAGGGTTTTGCCACCGCGGCTCGGCCCATGGAGATGGATCGGGCCATCATTGCCAGCCCGAACGGCAGTAAGTCCGCCGCCCAGTAGCGATTGCGATCCCACGCGGCAGGTGACGGTGTTTCGGAACCTCGATCACCCGATCACGATCCACATTTTTTCGTCGGGATCACGTATGGCAGCGAAGAGTGGTGCAAATCAATCAGAAGCCCACTCGAACCGCGAATGTAGCCAAACGTGTATTCGACTTTGACCAACTCGCCGTCGGTCTTCTCGAAGTAATAATTGCCCATGGTGATCGCGCGAGGGCCCTTATCAAGGATGAACCCGGCCTCAACGAATTTCACGGACAAGTACGGGGCGATGGCAAAGCCGTTGTCCTCCGGAAAGCCGGCGGGCGCAAGGTCGTTCCCAACGAAATAGGACAGGGCACCTTTCCTCGTGGGTCGAAACTGCCGCTTTTCGCACTTGGTGGGTTTGAACAGAACTTGGTCCGCGACCTTGTAAGCGTAAAGCTTCTTGATGTGCTTTTTGGCGCACTTCACCACGTCGCCCCCCGCCGTGTACACGTTGCCGATCTCCACAATTGCGTCTCCCCACTGAGCCTGCGCTTTGAGGATCTCTTTTTCCTTGATCGCCGAACTATTTGCCATGATGCATACCCCTGTCGCTGAAACATTGCTGGTTTACCGTGTGCCCACCCACACTAAAACGGTGGTGAACCGCGGCGGAGTCGTCTCCTCTTCCGCACCTCACAGGATACACAAGATGTTTGATCCGGTTGGATTATTCCAAGCTCAGTGAATCGTCGAACCATCGGGGTTGCAATCGGGCTCGATCGTTCGATCCGCTTCGCGCCGAACTCTAATTCTGAAGAAGGATGCCGATGGTTTTGTTGGGAAACTGCTTTCGCAGCTGATCCATGTTTTCACAAGCGTAGAATCGGACGAAGCCGTCCGTGTCCTCCGACGCCTTGGTCTCTTCGTCTCCCGCCATGGCAAACAATTCGAGGTATCCATCGTTGGTGGAGAGTGAGAAATCAAGTTTGTGCGGCTGCAAATCGAAATCCGTGTAGTCTTCGACTTTGACGGAATTTGAACGCTTGGCGACGAGCCACTCACGGAGTTTTGCGAGCTTGCCGTCGCAGACAAAGACCACGGCGTTTTGGACGTCCCAGTTGTAGGACAACGGCATTGCTTTTGTCGCAAAGTCCGGCAAGTAATTCGTCAATGGCTGTCGGAGGGAATACTGAAGCGGCAACGGCCACTTTTGGGTTGACCAAACAACCTTGCCTGCCCGATTGAGGTAACCATGCGTGTCGCCGTCGCGGAACCGCGCAAGCGCGCCCTCGTAGGAAGAGATTTCGTCATAAATGGGCGGTACGACAACACGACCCGTGTCGGTTGCATAGCCCGTCTTGTCGCCTCTCCAGACCACGATGTACTCACCGTCGAACCCTTCCGGGACCCAATCATGGTTCTCGAGGCGTCGGTCATCGTGTCCGGCTCGAATCACGAAAAAAGCATCGCCGCGTTGTGCAATGAACCCAACCCCAGATTCGGGCTCGAGAATCTGCTCGTATTTCCCGAGCGGCACAACAACCATTCCGTCCCGGTCAACCAATCCGACTTCGCCGTCACCGACAACACGTGCGAGCCCACCGTGAACGGAGCCAATCGCGGTGTATCTGCCCGGTCCGATCACCTCATTGCCCCCTCGGTCGATCAACACCGGAAAGTCTCCTTGATCGGTCCGCACGGTCACCTTCGCACGCCCCTCCGAAAAACGGGAACCGTAAAGCAAGCCCTTCGGCTGCACCACAGATTCACCTTGAAAGTTGATGTAGCTCGTTCTGCCCGATTCAAGCTCTTCGGCAAAACAGAGCCCCTCGGCAAAGCTTCCGAGGCGACCATATCTCAGCGGGACGACCAGTTTTCCCGTCCGATCGATCAAACCGCGGCTGCGTTCACTTCCAATGACGACCGCAACGCCTTGTTCGGGATGAAACGACTCGTACTGATACTTTTCAAAGTCACCCAAAGACTCTAGGAAACCAGGCCTCTCGGCTGGAATCACAAACTTTCCCGACTCCGCGATGAAGCCGTCGTAGGTGCGATCAAGAAAGCTGTTCTCGGGATCGCGGAACACCGAGACGAGCGCGCGACCGTTTCGAAAGTAGTCTGCCTTGCCGTATTGAGGCTGGATCTTGATGGTTCCCTCAATGTCGATGTAACCCCATTTGCCTTCGACGGAGATCGGCCATCGTGTGGGCTCATCGCCCCAACTCGGCCCAGCCAAGGACGCAACGAACGAAAGTACGGCCAAAGACAAGAGAGGAATTCGCATGTTTTGCTCTAAAATGACAGCGACTGTGTCCCAGCAGTGTAGCAGTCGAAGCGAATCACAAGACGAAGAAGACCGGATCGAAATTGATGAGGAAGGCTGTCACGCCCGTGTTCATGCTTTGGCGTGGATCGCTATCATCGTTCGTTGGTGAACCCATGGCCCTTTTTGTACCGCTTCCGAATTGAAACGTCTTCCAATTCTGTCGTTGGCCGCCGGCATGGTCGTTTGCGTCGTGATGCTTGTCGCCGCGTTGGCCGGTTGGAAAATTCCTGCGTATGGCTTGGCGACACTGGGTGTGTTACCGCTAGCCGCAGCGATCGGAGATGTCGTTCGTTTTGAAAAGTTTGGCGGGGCAGGGCAGGGCACCGCCAATGAGCTGACCGCTCCACAGGAGCTCGATGACCAAGAGCTTCGCGCGTGGCTTGAAGACAAGGTCGCGACGATCGCCTCCCGAGAACAAACGCTCAACGCGCAAGCGCTCGCGCTTCAGCAATGGATGCAGTTTCCCGATGCGATCGCGTTTGATCCGGCGGACGGGCCGGTACGTCAACGGGAGGAAGAAGTTCGCCTGGACCCGATGGCGCGACACGACGAAGCCCTTTTTGGACTGATCGAGACGAAGACCCACGAGCTCTTTGACTCGATTCGCGAAGACACCTATCGCAAACAGGAGGGCGACAAGAAGTCGTTCAACACAGCGCGGATTCGTGGTGACTTGATCACTCTTGTCGAGGACGTCGCCGCGATCTATCGACCCGACGAAACCAACCCGCTGCTAAAGACAAACGTCGAAGCGCTTTCGCGGGCGACCGGACGCGCGGCCCTTCGGTTTCTGGTCGCGGTGGAAGGACTGCCAGGTGGGATCGCCGCCTACGACTTTCAGTCGATTTACACGATCGTTTCTCGCGCGGTCAGCACCTACGGGATGTACCAGTCGGCGAAACCGTACATCGATGTCGCCTCCAACGTCCTTTTCGCGGGCCGCATCGTCAGCAGCACCAATCCAGTCACGCTCGCGGCTTGGTGGGCCGCCGGGAAAGCCGCCACCTACGGGGCGTCCAAACTCGGCAAGCATGTGATCGACCAACAAGCCGTCGGTCTACTGCGCCAACTGGTCGAGATCGTCGCCATCGAAGTCGCTTCGCTCTACAGCCCGATGGTCCGTTACCGCGACGTGCACTGGGTCTATGGTGTCGAACTGGTCCACCTCGCCAGCGAGCTAGCGCTGCCAGCGAAGTCACGCCTTGAAATCATGAATCAACTCTCGGCGCTGTCGCTTCGAGATGAGTATGCGAGAGTGTCCTTGATGCGGCAGGCCGCGGCAGGGAAATCGTCGCGGCCGGCACAATACGCGCCGGCTCAATCGCTGGCCCCAGTCCAACGGATGGCCGTCGCCGAGCAGTTGGAGTCTTTCTTGCTGGCTCATGTCTTGAAAGAGGGCACGGTGGATCGGGTTACGATCGATCGCTGGCAAACCGAAACCGCGGAACGACTGGAGATTCAGTTGCGTGCCGGAGCGACCGTCGTCAGCGAGACGGAGCAAGTCGAACGATGTATTTGGGCACTCGCGTCGTTCGCGCTCGAGCATCTCGCTGACGAGGCCGAAGACTTGATGGAGCGTTTAAAGCCAACGCAGTGCTGGGGCCTCGCTCCAACGGAGTCGGTCAGCCAGTGGACGGAGCGACTGAAATCCGAGCCGCCCTATCTGTATCACCCACCGCAGATTGACCCGGAATCGAAGGTTTGTGAGCTGTACCTCGATGACCTCGTTCGATTGGCGAGCGATTCTGTGAGACGTGACCGCGTTCCGATCGAACCAAAGGTTGGAAAGTCGGACATCAGTGAGTGGAAGGGCAGGGAAGCGTTGCGAATCACGGCCTACTTCTTACGAAGTAGTGTCAAGGAGTACGAGGATCGTTGGCGACGGGCGAGAATCGGTCGGTTGCTCCGCCAGGAAGACCAGGCCGCGACGGCGCTGAGCCAGAGAGGCGTGCTCGAGGCGATCGAGTCGCTGTTTGATGGCGAGAGACTGGATTGCCTTTATCTGGGTGCGACTTTCGAATCGAATGGCGCGAGCATCGAGAGTGCGTGCGTTGCGGTTCGTGGCCCGACATGCGTGTGCTTCTCGGTGGCGCACGACGCCGACGACGGAATTCGGCTGACGGTGCATGCGGTGGCGGACTATACGAGCGTCGCAACTGAGAAGATCGCTGGCTACGTACGCAGTGACTGCCGACTCAGGTTTCCCGACAGCTCCAAGGCAACGATCGCGGGAAGTTCTCTACGGGGATACGAGGCGTACTTCGATCCGTTGCTGAAATCGAACTAGCGCACTCTCCACTCTCCACTCTCCACTCTCCACTCTCACTCTCAACTCCCAACTCCCAACTCCCCACTTTCAACTTCTTTTCGTCTTTCGGTTTTGTTTGCGATTTTCCTAAAGTCCCGCGGTGACTTGGACGACCGACATCGCTGGGTTTGGGATCGCCGTGGGTTTTAGCCGTATTTCTGTTTGTTTCTTGCTGACCGCGCTGTTGACGTGCGCTGGACAGGGTTGGGCAGAGGAAAGACGGGGCAGGGCAGGGGAAACGAAGGAACCAGTTCCACGACTTGTTTCACAGTCGACCAACGTGATCGAATCGGATTCGACGGGCCGATCCTTTGCGACGCTCGAAACGATCGCGGCCGTCCCCGAAAAGCTTGCTTCGACGCCGCAGACGCTCGCGAGTCCACAGAACATCGGCGGCAGTCTGCAAACGGTGTTACTCTTGTCCGTGGTCAGTTTGGCGCCCGCGATTTTGTTGATGACGACCTGTTACGTCCGCATCATCATCGTGTTGTCGCTGCTTCGCCAAGCAATCGGGCTTCAGTCACTACCCCCGACGCAGGTCCTGACGAGCATTTCTCTCTTCATGACTCTGCTGGTCATGATGCCGACGTGGACTCGCGTTTATGAAGACGCCATCGAACCTTACAGCGACCCTGAAGTTGAGATGAGCCTGGGCGAGGCTTATCAAGCGGCATCAACCCCGGTTCGGCTCTTCATGTCACGACAAATCGATGCGGCCAAGAACCATGCCGACGTGATGTTGTTTTATCGGCATGCGTTTCCGGGCGGACCGGCCCCAAGTAGCTTCTCCGACGTACCGATGCGGGTGCTGCTTCCGGCGTATGTGATCAGCGAGTTGAAGATCGCGTTCCTGATGGGATTCAGCATCTACTTGCCATTCTTGGTCGTCGACCTTGTCGTTGCCAGTGTCACGATGTCGATGGGAATGTTCATGATGCCTCCCGCGATGGTTTCGTTACCGCTCAAACTCCTGCTCTTTGTTCTGGTCGACGGTTGGCACTTGATCGTCGGCATGTTGCTTACGAGTTTCGGGACAAATTGACGATGTCGCTCGACTCTAGCCAGGCGGTGGAACTCTGCCGCCAAGCGATCCTGCTCGCCGCGATGTTGGCGGCCCCCGCGTTGATCGTGTCGGCGGTGGTCGGCCTGATCGCCGGGTTGTTTCAAACGCTGTTCCAAATTCAAGATCAGTCGCTTTCGTTCGTTCCGAAGTTAGTGGTCTGCGGCGCGGTCTTGATGATCTGCATGCCGTGGATGTTCAGCAGGATGATTGACTTCGCACAGCGGCTGTTCGTCGGTGCGACGTAAAGGACAATGCTGGAAACGCTTCAATCTCTGGCGAACGATTGGTTCGCGGCACGATTGCTGGTCGCGTCGTTGGTCGCCGCGCGGATCGCTGGCATGTTGGTCGCGATGCCCTCTCTATCACACGGGCTCTCGCTGCGTCTGAAGGCGGTGCTGGTCGCGGTGATGACGTTCGTCCTGGTGCCGAGTCTCCCAAGCGCGCCGTTGCCGAGCGAAGCGGCGGTGTCCGAGGTTTTCTTTCGCGCGGCAGGAGAATTTCTGTTTGGAATGGTGATCGGTGGTGTCGTACAGTTGCTTCTGACGGGCATCCAACTCGCTGGCGAGTTGATTTCCGGCGCGTCGGGAACGCAGTTGTCGACGATGGCGGACCCGACGAGCGGTGAATCGATGTCGCAGTTGCCTCGACTGCTCGGTGTCTTCGTCACCGCCATCTTCTTTGCGTCGGGAGGCCATCGTCTTTTGATCGATGCGTTACTCTCGAGCTTTCGAAACCGACCTCCGACGAGCGTGACCCCTGATGTCAACCTGTTCGAATTACTCATCGAGCAACTGACCGTTGGCATGGAAGCTGGCATTCGTGTCGCGGCACCGATCCTCGCGTGCGTGTTGCTGACCAACCTCACGGTGGCAATTGTCGGCCGAGCGATTCCGCAACTGAATCTTCTCGCGTTGGGCATGAACGTTCACTCGCTTGGCATCCTCATCGTGCTCGGGCTGACGATCGGATCCGCGGGTTTGATGTTCGAACAGGAACTTGTGTCAGCGATTCATCGACTCGGAGTGCGTTAGCCGATCGGCGGAGGAAACATGACAGACAAAATCCATCCGCCGACGCCGCGTCGTCGAAAACAGGCGCGCGAACGGGGACGTGTGGCGAAATGCAAGACGCTTGTGACCGCGAGCCTCTTGCTGGCGATAACGATGCTGCTCTCTTGGAGCGGCGAGGGCTTGGCTCACTTCCTCATGACGACGTTGGAGCGAAGCCTGCGTGAGCCGATGCTTACCCTTGATGACGGTGAAGCCGTCCGGCGGATGGCACAGCTCACGTTGGCGGCCGCCACGCTGATCGTGCCGATCCTCACCGCGATGATGCTCTTCGCGATCGGGGCCAACTTGATCCAAACCGGGCTGCTCTGGACTCCGGATCGTTTATCGCCTTCGCCCGAACGACTTTCGCCGGCTGCGCGATTGTCGGAGTTGTTCTCCGCACGCTCGTTGGGCGGATTCATGGTGACACTCTTAAAGCTATTCGCGATCGTCGCTACGGCGAGCGTGCTGGTTCGATCCGGCTTTCCGGAGATTTTGCGATTGGGTGCGCTGCCGATCGACGCGATGGCGGGCGTCCTCTTCGGCATGCTAATCCGCTGCTGCGGATGGATGGGACTGACCATCCTCGCGATCTCGACCCTTGACTATGCGTTGGCGTGGTGGCAATTGGAACAAAGCCTTCGCATGACCGAACAAGAGTTTCGTGAGGAGATGCGTGATCTCGAAAACGGCTCGGTGCGGTACGCACGCTCACAAGCGGTGGCCAAGGTCTGACCGTTGGGTCGCGCGTGGACGATACAACCGTCGCTTGAATTCCGGCTATTTGCCCTTCTTCTCGGCGAGATCCAGTAGCAGTTTGTGTTCGTCACGCAACAATTCCTCGAGCGGAGTCATGTGGCACGCGGAAATCTCACCGTGTTCTAAGCCCAGCTTTTCGGTGTAGAAGTCCCTGGTGATCTTCTTGCACAGCGGAGTCCAATTGTCGATGAGATCGGTGGCCGGCTGACCGAGCGAAAGAACTCCCTCTTGATTGAGTTCGCGGGCCGCGTTGACACGATCTCGAGTCGGCGGGTGGGAGTCAAATCGACTCTGGCGTTCTTTTTCGGTGGCTTCGGCGATTCGTCGGATGACGGCGGCTGGCATGGTTCGACCGATGTGCATCATCAATCGCGGCACATTGTCGACCAACGCGCCGTTGTGAAACAGAGCGATCAGGTTTTCAATCGTGACGGAATAAGCGACGCCGTACCTTTCAATGACCGCGCTCGATTCAACGAATGCCTTGGTTCCAGCGAGGTGAACGGCCTGCCGGTCGGCGTCCCACTCCATCTCGCGAGAAAGCGAACCACTGAGCATGTGCGTGAGGTAACCGAAATAGAAGTAGTAATATCCCATGCCGTTGACGGCCGACAGGATGAACCACCGCGTCAAACCCTGAATGACGTAGCTGGTCTTCATCGCGGTACCCTGACGAAAGTGACCGAATTCGTGCGCGATGACCGAGGCCAACTGCTCGGTGTTCTGGATGGCGATGAAGGGGATTCCGATGGTGAGTACGAGGTCTTTCTTACCGCTCGAGAACCAGCCACGCCGCAAACCCGCTGACGCGTTGAACTCACAATCAAGATCGATACGGCATGGTTTGGGCGAGCCGAGCTTGTCACAGATCTGATCGACGAACTCGTACATGACCGGCTGGCTCTCACGCGTCAGTTGCGTCGCGGCGGGGGCGTCAAAACGGCGTGGGATCAGGAGCGAGACTCCAGCGATCATCAAGCTGATCGCCGGAACCCAGGCCAGTAGCAAAGCGATCGTCAAGAGGATCATCGGCAGACCGATGAACGGGCTGAGAATCTGTCCCGAATCATTGAACAACCAAGTGCCGAGCGCCCCGACCATCGCGATGCTTCCGAGCACGACAACGCAAACGAAACCGATCGGGACCAGGGCCACGCTCAAGGCGGAAAGAAACTGTTTGCCGCGCAAACGATCTGTGTGCCCCCTCTCGCCGAGCGGCTTTCGAAAGGCATCCCGGATTTGGTCGACAGAGAATTTTGGGCGGACGGATCGTTTTTGCTTCTCAACGGCGTTTTGGATTGCGCCGTCAAACTGGTCGATGATGCCGGCGATATCCGCATGGTCCGTCCCAACAACCGATTGATCGGCAGGAGTGACTTGCCCCGTTTGGTCGGCCGCTGGGAACAAGGCGGGTTGCTCCTCGCCCATCATCAGTCGCTGAAATTCTTCGTCTGCGGTGACATGGCGCTCGACGGGTGCTTCAAGCGTTTGAAATTCAGGAAGGTTCGCGAACGGATCGTCGGCCGGTGGGGGCGTCAGCGAGTTGGCGGCTCCTTCTGTTTTCGACGGCTTGGCTTGTGGTGATTTCGGCGGGTTGGCTTGTGGTGACGATGTCCGCATGGCGTCTGTCGGAGATGCCTCGTCGGGTTGCGACAAAGCGTTGACTCGCGATGCCGCCCTCTGCTGTTTCGAGACTTGGTCCGGACGTGCGGAGAGTCCCGGCATCTCGGGAACCTTGACCACGGCACCGCATTTTTTGCACTTGGCCCGTCGCCCCGCCTTCTCGGCTTTGGCTCGCAAGGTGGTTTGGCATTGAGCGCACTTGAACTGAATCGACATCGCATGCTCCTCGCGGGTGGACGGCAGCCAGTCTATCGCGTGCAAATTGGGAATTTCGACTCGATTCCTTTAGGGCGGGCGACGCTCCCGTGCATCGCCTGGGCGTTGATTCTGCGCTTGACGCGCGGACGAACCAAACCTAATCTCTTGACATGATCACGATTCGACTCGCACTTGACCTTCTTTGCCTACTTCCTGCCTCCGGGGAGACGAGGGTTTCTATGGCACGTTGAATCGCCTGACGATCACAACAAGACACCGAAAACCCGAGTCCCCGAGGACTCGGGTTTTTTTTGTTTCTGACGGAACACTTACTGACCGCCGAACTGAGGAATGCTCATGGACACCGCGACTACCGATCCGAGCGGCGCTCCTGCCGCGGATGACACGACTGGCAAACGACTGATCCGGATCTTCGACACGACGCTCCGCGACGGTGAACAGTCGCCTGGCGCGAGCATGAATCTGACCGAAAAGCTGGAAGTCGCGCACAGCCTGGCGGACCTCGGTGTCGACGTGATCGAGGCGGGTTTCCCGATCGCATCACCGGGCGACTTTGAATCGGTCCGGCAAATCGCTGAGACCATCAAGGGGTCCACCATTTGCGGGCTGGCCCGCTGCAATGAAAAGGACATTCTTCGCGCGGCAGAGGCGGTGCAAAGCGCGGAACGTTCAAGAATCCACGTCTTTCTTGCGACCAGCGCGATTCACCGTGAGTTCAAGCTTCGAATGACGCCGGATCAGATTGTGAGCCGCGCGATCGATGGCGTGCGATTGGCGGCGAGCAAATGCGAGGACATCGAGTTTTCGCCGGAGGACGCCTGCCGCACGGAGCATGATTTTCTTTGCCGCGTCGTCGAAGCCGCGATCGATGCCGGTGCCACGACGATCAATGTTCCAGACACCGTTGGGTATGTCACGCCCGACGAAATCTATCGGATCTTTGAGATGCTTCGGAACCGCGTCCCGAACATGGATAAAGCCGTCCTCAGCACACACTGTCATGACGATCTTGGCATGGCGGTGGCCAACAGCCTTGCCGCCGTCGCCGCGGGTGCCGGCCAGATCGAATGCACGATCAATGGGATCGGTGAACGTGCTGGAAACGCCGCGTTGGAAGAGGTCGTGATGGCGATGAAAACCCGCAGCGACTTCTATCAGTGCGATACCCGAATCGACACCAAACGCCTCGTTCCGGCGAGTCGACTGGTCAGCAAGGTGACCGGCATCAACGTCCAGCGGAACAAAGCCATCGTTGGACGAAACGCGTTCGCACACGAAAGCGGTATCCATCAGGACGGCATGCTGAAAGAGCGATCGACCTACGAAATCATGTCACCCGAAGAGGTCGGTTTCGCGAAGACCGACTTGGTGTTGGGCAAGCACAGCGGCCGCGCGGCGCTGGCCGATCGCGCCAAGACGCTGGGTTTCCACCTCGCCGGTGACGAATTGGTGCGCGTGTTTGAACAATTCAAAATCTTGGCCGACAAGAAAAAGGAAATCTACGACGGTGATATCGTCGCCCTGGTCCAGCAGCAGATCAGTACCGCCGAGGGACAGCGATGGTCCATGGTCGAATACGAAGTCACCAGCGCGACGGGGAAGACACCCAAGGTACGGCTCACCCTGTCCGACGGGATCGAAGAAAAGTCGGTCACTGTGACCGAGGGCGATGGACCGATCGACGCGGCATTTTGGGCCGTCGAGCAGATCACCGGCATCAAGTTAGTTTGCAAAGACTACCGTGTCCGCAGTGCCACGCTCGGTCGTGATGCGATCGGCGAAGTGAACCTGGAGGTCGAGTACAAGGGGCGCATCTTCCGTGGCATCGGTGTCAGTACGGACACGGTGGAAAGCACGATCCTCGCAATGCTCAATGCGATCAACCGAATCGGTTCGGAGTGATCGTTTCGACGGGCGGAAATCGCGTGAGGCCGTGACTTCGACGCTGACATTGTTGGAACGCGGCGGGCGTCAGTCGCCGCTGATCAGATCATCGTCGGCGTCGGCGGACGCATCGTCGTTGACGGGGTAGATCAGCTCACCGGTGGTCGGATCGGTTTGCAGAATCATCGATCCGCCATCGGGATTGACCTGGCCGTCACCGGTCAAGAACTCAATCGGCGTTTCGTGCTGATCGGGGCTCGTCGGATTGGCACCGTTCTCGCCGAGGATGTTGCCGATGTCGAGCGGAATCGGATCGATTTCTGTCTCGAGCGAGACCACGTCCTCCACCACGGGAGTTTCCGCAAGTTGAACGTCGGCCACGTCGGTCGAACGAATCTCGTCGGCGGTAGGTAGAGGATCGATTTCCTCGGACGGCAACGGCTCGATCTCATCGGCGAGCGTGAAATCGGCGGCGGAGACATCTTCGACCGTTTCCGACAAGTCCGCGACCGTGGCGTCGGGGTCCACGGGCACCGTCTTGTCCGCGTCATCGTCGATGGTCTGAAAGACCGCATCCTCCTCATCCATCTCCAGGAATGCGGAGAGTTCGCTCGCGGGATCGTCTCCCTCGGCCCCTTCGGCAACGACAGCCGGGAGGCTCTCGCTATCCTCGACCAGTAGAAGATCATCATCCGAAGCGGCGTCAGACTCTTCGACACTCGATTCGACTTCCGCGATGTCCGTTGGCTGCTGCACGGTCTCTTGTTGCGGCACCTCTTGCGGCACCTCTTGCGGCATGGAGCCTTGGTCTACAGCCAAAGTGTCCGATTCGATCGCAGTGGGCGATTCTTCTGGCAACGCTTCGATCTCATCAAGCGTCGCTTCGGGGTCCCCCGGCATCGGCTTGGCGGGATCGTCGCTTTGATCGGCGAGCGCAAAGGCACCGAGCGCACCCGCGCCCGCTGTGACTCCGACGGCCCCCAAGAATTCGTTCGCGTCGGGGCCCGCAGCCGGATCGACGGTGGATTCATTGCCGCCGGAGAAACTTAGCGGCGGGTGTTCTTCGGCCAGCAAGTCATCTTGCGGATGATCGGGCTGACTGGTGTCATCGATCAACGGCGATGGGAACAATTCGTCGACGTTGCCTCGCAACACCTGCCGACCAAGCTCAATCGCCTTCTCTTCGCTCCAACCGTTTTCGCCGACGAACTGTTCGGCGAGGATGCGTGCCAGAACGCGTCGGTACATGTCGAATTTAGGCAACACGAACTCGAGCTTGTACGCATCGCTGTAGTAGGCGACCTGTTTGTTCCGAGGGACGGCCTCCAACCGCGCCGCCGCGTCACGATAGATGAACGAAGGCGTGTTGCTGTACCACCAGTGACCGTTGGTGTAGACGTTCGGAAAGATCCAGCTGTAACTCACCAACTCCTGATTGGTGACGCTCGCGAGAACCGAAATCGGAAACTTGAGTTTCGGAAACGCGTTGAACAACTCGCGGTACTGAATCAGCGAGACACGGCTGTCGTAAAGGTCTTGACCTTGATAGACGCCGGCGGGATAGACTTGACGATTCACACCGATCATCAAGTCAAACGGCAGACCGTATTCATCGCACAATTCCGCGAGTGTCCAAAAGATTCGTCGCGACATCGCATCGATGTGTGCCGGATCGGCGGATGTTCCCTGCTGAAGAAGATGGTCGAGCGCGTTGAGGGCTCGACCGTCGGAGACCATCGTGGGAGTAAAACTGGGCGGAATCGAGATCGCGCAGGCCCGCGCGCCTCGGGTGACAAAGTGTTCGAAGCGTTGCTCGAGCGCCGATCTCAGTGTCGACAAAGATCCATCGAGTGAAACGCCGCTGCAGGCCTCCAGTCGGTCGCGGGTTTGAACCTTGGCGAGATGAAAGACCAGGTCGTCGGTTCGCAGGCAGGGGATGTAGACCGACGAATCAAACCCTTCGAGCTCGTCATCGAAGTCATTGGTGAGGAAGACCGATTCGACGTTACTCTTGTCGAGAACCATTTGTGGCCACTGCGCCGAATTCATCGTGGCTTCGGCCTCATCGAAGAGCGACTCCCAATTGTCGGGTGTGATCGCATCATCCTGGAACCCGAAGAACTCTTGGCAGATGTGAATCAGCCAGTGGTAGTTCGCGGTGTTGGTGATATTGCCGAGGCCGTGAACCATGCGACCGACGAGTTCACGTGGCGAAATGCCCGGCTCTTCGATCTCACCGCGGGGCATCCCGGCGGAGTGCACCAATTCGGTGTAGTAGTGATAACCCAGGATGTCCGCGAGCGTGTGTGACCCGGCATCGTGTGGATTGATGTGGGTGTGCGGATCAATCAACCGAATCGCCGAGATCGCTTCGTAGATGGTCGAACGAACGGTTCGCAGGTCGTCTGCCATAGCCTTGGGCAACTGAGGGGTGTGGTGGTGATTCAGCCGGGGTGGAAACGCCGTCGATGGCGGTCGGGAAAAATAATTTCCTCTGTTCGCATCCCCTCAGCCAGTCCCAAGCCCGAGTTTTACGGTGTCCAGGACGGATTCCCGGTCAGTTTGGGGTCCATTGGACGCGATTTTGCGGACTCGACGTTCCATTTTGGCCCCGATCGGCGGGAAATCTTGCGATTGACTGGACAACTCGCGCTACAATGTTCGCTCTGCTCGGCTCATCACCTGGAAAGACCGGAATTCCAATGGATTCTCCGTCCGAACCCCACTCCAAGCCAACCGCGACGGATGCCGCCGCGAAAGAGCTCGGTGAGATGGCGGCGGGGCGTGACCCCAAGACGGAGACGGAAAGTGTCCGTAACGCCAATCAACGCCTCGACAATGAGGCCTGGCTTTCGGTGCCGAGTTCCTCCGAGCCGAAGCGCCAACTGATTTTTCATCGCATCGATCCCGCGACTTTGCCGATCGTCCGGGACAGCAACGACCTGGTTTCCATCGATTCGGGATCGGTCGAGCCCGGGCCGTCCGACGTGCCCGAGTTTGCGGAGGACGAAGCACCCGTTTCCGAACGACGTCGCACACCGGCCCGCCGGGGAGATCCAATCGTTCATAGCTTGGTGATGTTGATCACCATTTTTGTGATTCTCGCCGCCGCAAGGTTCATTGTCCCCGGAGTTGTCGAG
>JBCBLJ010000692.1:0-4506 GCA_038520195.1 Planctomycetota bacterium | reverse complement strand
GTAGGCGAAAACGACAGGCGAAGGCCACACGGTTCCCTGTCAACGAACTGACGAACACGCAATCACGGTCACGCAAGCCGTCGCGGTCGCGAGCCGACCGCAGACAAATCAACACACTGGAATCAATGGAGAAGCATTGTCATGGCGCAAGGTGAAAAGATCATCGGCATCGACTTGGGAACCACCAACAGTGTGGTTGCAATCATGGAAGGGAGTGAACCGAAGGTCATTCCCAACCCCGAAGGCAATCGGTTGACGCCCAGCGTGGTTGCGTTCACCGACAAGAACGAAACCATCGTTGGTGAACCCGCTCGTCGCCAGGCGGTCACCAACCCGCAGCGAACCGTTTACTCGGCCAAGCGATTCATGGGGCGGCGGCACCATGAAGTCGAATCCGAAGAGAAGATGGTGCCCTACGGCGTTGTCGGTGGTGCCCAGGAATACGTCAAGATCCAGGTCGGAGACGATGAGTACACGCCGCAAGAGATCTCGGCGAAGGTGCTCCGAAAGCTGAAGGAGTCGGCGGAGTCGTACCTCGGTCACAAAGTCAACAAGGCCGTGATCACGGTGCCGGCGTACTTCAACGACGCGCAGCGTCAAGCGACCAAGGATGCTGGGCAAATCGCGGGGCTCGAGGTCGCGCGGATCATCAACGAGCCGACGGCGGCAGCACTCGCTTACGGCTTGGACAAGTCGAAGGACGAAAAGATCATCGTCTTTGACCTCGGTGGTGGTACGTTCGACGTGTCAGTGCTCGAAGTCGCCGACACCGGCGATGAGGAACAAGAGAGTCGCGTCTTCCAAGTCATCAGTACGTCGGGCGACACCCACCTTGGCGGTGACGACTTTGACGAAGCCTTGATCAACTTTGTCGCGGACGAATTCAAGAGAGATAACGCCATTGATCTTCGCAATGATCCGATGGCGCTTCAGCGTCTTCAAGAGGCTTGCGAAAAGGCCAAGAAAGAGCTGTCGACCTTGCCCGAGACCGACATCAACCTGCCGTTCATCACGATGGATCAGTCGGGTCCGAAACACCTGACGATGAAGATCACGCGCAGCAAATTCGAAGAGCTGATCGATCCGCTCGTCGAACGATGCAAGGGCCCCGTCATGCAGGCGCTCAAGGACGCCGGCATCCAGCCCAGCGAGATCGACGAAGTCGTTCTGGTCGGTGGTAGCACGCGCGTGCCGATGGTTCGTGACGTCGTCAAGCAGATCTTTGGCAAAGACCCGCACCAAGGTGTGAACGCCGATGAAGTCGTCGCGGTGGGCGCCGCGATCCAAGGTAGCGTCCTGGCCGGTGACCGAACCGACGTTCTGTTGCTCGACGTGACTCCGCTGACGCTCGGCATCGAGACCGAAGGTGGTGTGATGACGGCGCTGGTCGAACGCAACACGACGGTCCCGGTTGAAAAGAAGAATGTATTCAGCACCGCCGCTGACAATCAAACCGCAGTCACCGTTCGAGTCTTCCAGGGTGAACGCAAGATGGCCAGCAGCAATCGCTTGCTGGGCGAGTTCAACTTGGAGGGCATCCCGCCGCAACCGCGCGGTGTTCCGCAAATCGAAGTCAAGTTTGACATCGACCAGAACGGGATCCTCAGTGTGTCCGCGAAAGAACTGAAAACTGGCAAGGAGGCTTCGGTCGAAATCAAGGAAGCCGGCGCGCTGAGTGACGACGATATCGAAAAGATGCGTCGCGACGCTGAGACCAACGCGGAAGAGGATCGCAAGCAGTTTGAACTGGCTGAAGCTCGTAACAAAGCGAATCAGCAAGTGCACCAGCTCGAAAAGGACATGACCGAGCACGCGGACAAGTTGACCGACGACGATAAGGAACCGCTGCAAAAAGCGATCGAGAAGGTGAACCTTGCCGTCGCGACCGACGAGACCGAGTCGATCAAGCAAGCGACCGAAGAACTCGATGCCGCCGCAAAGGCGTTCAGCAAAGTCTTGTACGAGAAGACGGCTGCGGCGGGCGAACCAGCACCGGGCGCTGAAGGCGCAGCGGGCGCGGGAGCGGCGGCACCATCGGACTCTGATGACGACGACGCGATCGACGCCGATTTCGAAGTCAAAAACTGAGCCGCGTCACCCCGCATTGAACTTCAAAAAACGGGCGGCCCCAACCGCCCGTTTTTCATGCGCGAACTCTCAACTCTCAACTTTCAACTTTCAACTTTCAACTTTCAACTTTCAACTTCGTTTGGTCCCGCGTTTGCATCTTCGCCTCATGTTTCCCCAACACTGCCACACGGAAAAGACACGATGCCATTTCGATTTGATCGACTGACGACGAAAGCGCAAGGATTGGTCGCCGAGGCTCAAGGCCGTGCGACGGAAGTCGGCAACCCCGAGATTTCGACGCTTCATCTGCTCGGGGCGATGCTGGATGAGAGCGACGGGATCACGCCGGCGCTGCTTTCGAAAATGAATGCCGACGCGGACCAGTTGCGTGAGTTGACGGCGAGCGAATCGGTGAAACTTCCGAAGGTCGCCGGCGGACGGCAACCGGGTGTTTCGGCGGAGCTTCAGTCTGCCTTCAACGAGGCGGCTTCGTCGGCAGAATCACTCAAGGACGAATTCGTTAGCACCGAGCATCTGTTTCTCGGGATCGCCAAGGCAGACACGAAGGCACGTTCATTGCTGAATCTGTGCGGCATCAACGCCGACGATGTGTTGAAAGCCGCAAGCGAGGTTCGTGGCAGCGCTCGGGTAACGGATCAAAACGCGGAAGCGACGTACCAGGCGCTTGAAAAGTACGGGATCGATCTGACGCAGTTGGCGGCAAGCGGCAAACTCGACCCGGTGATCGGCCGGGACAATGAAATCCGTCGTGTCATCCAAGTGCTGTCGCGGCGTACCAAAAACAATCCCGTCTTGATCGGACAGCCCGGGGTCGGAAAGACCGCCATCGCCGAAGGACTCGCGCTGCGAATCTTCGAAGCCGACGTGCCGACGAGCCTGCGCAATAAACGGGTGATCTCGCTCGATATGGGGGCTTTGGTCGCAGGGGCGAAATTCCGAGGTGATTTTGAAGAGCGTCTGAAATCGGTGCTGCGCGAGGTCAAGGATTCTGATGGACAGGTCATCTTGTTCATCGACGAACTGCATCTCGTCGTCGGCGCGGGCAAGGCCGAAGGCTCGGCGGACGCCGCCAACTTGCTCAAACCGGAACTCGCTCGCGGAGCGCTCCGCTGCGTGGGCGCGACGACGCTGGACGAGTACCGCCAACACATCGAGAAGGATGCTGCGCTCGAACGCCGCTTCCAACCGGTTTACGTCGACGAACCGAGCGTCGAAGATTCGATCGCGATTCTTCGCGGGCTCAAGTCGCGGTATGAATCACACCACGGTGTGCGGATCACTGACAGTGCGTTGGTGGCGGCGGCGAAGCTGTCAAACCGATACATCACCGATCGATTCTTACCCGACAAGGCCATCGACCTCGTCGACGAAGCGACCAGTCGGCTGGCGATGGAAAAAGAGAGCGTTCCCGAGCCGATCGACCGCATCCAGCGCCGTCTCCGACAACTCGAATTGGCACTCCGCCAGCTTGAGGACGAGGAAACCACCGACGCATCAATCGCTTCACGCAAGGAGACTCTCGAAAACGAGATGGAGTCACTCGGCAAGGACCTTGCCGATTTGCGTGAACAGTGGGAAAGCGAGAAAGTCGGCCTGGATGACGTGCAAACGATCCGACAAGAGGCGGAGACGTTGGCGCACCAATTCGCGAAGCTCGACGCCGAAGCAAAGCAGACTCAGTTGCGTGGGCAAAACCCCGAGTCGCTCTACCGTCAAATGTTGGAAGTTCAATCGCGACAGACCGAGCTTCAAAAGAAGTTGGACGACTTGGAAAGCCGCGAAGCAGCGCCTGCGAACGACGAGCGAAGCGAACCTGCATCGCGTCGACTGCTTCGTCGTGAAGTCACCGAGGAAGAGATCGCCGAAGTTGTGTCGGCTTGGACGGGCGTCCCGATCAACCGAATGATGGAAACCGAGCGTGCCAAGTTGCTGGTGATGGAGGAGCGTTTGCATCGCCGGGTAGTTGGCCAGGAAGAAGCCGTCAGCGCGGTTTCCGACGCCGTCCGTCGCAGTCGCAGCGGCTTGGGCGATCCGGATCGGCCCATCGGCTCGTTTTTGTTCCTGGGCCCGACCGGCGTCGGCAAGACGGAACTTTGCAAAGCTCTCGCGGAGGTCATGTTCGATGACGAAAACGCGATGGTGCGGATCGACATGTCCGAGTTCATGGAGCGGCACAGCGTCGCGCGAATGATCGGCGCCCCTCCGGGATACGTCGGCTACGAGGAAGGCGGCAAACTCACCGAAGCGGTTCGTCGTCGACCCTACGCGGTGATCTTGTTGGACGAAATGGAGAAAGCGCACCATCGCGTTTTCGTCATCGAACATGACCTCCGCGAGAGCTTTGCAAAGTTCCGTCTTGCCGACGCCGGTCGGGCCCAGGAACAAAAACGAGCCGATGGGCCGATCCGGATCGCC
>JBCBLJ010000032.1:0-22651 GCA_038520195.1 Planctomycetota bacterium | reverse complement strand
TTTTTGGTTCCTGACACCCTTTCCGACCAATCGGCTCACCCCAAGTTTTAGGTGTCATGGGCCACTAGCGTCGACGGCGTACCTTTCGGCTCATTGGATTCAGCCGTTTCGGCTTGGCCACCGGCTCGGTCGACTCTTCCGTTTGCACGGCCGGTTCCTTTTCATATCCGTCGATCGAATCACGAATGAGCAGCTTGTTGATTCGTTGCTCGATGCTCGTCAAAAAGTCGCCTTGTCCCGGAACGATAAAGGTGAACGCGACGCCTTCGCGGCCCATCCGTCCAGTTCGCCCAACGCGGTGAACGTAGTCGTCGCTATCTTCGGGAACGTCGTAGTTGATGATATGCGAGATCGTGCTGATATCGATGCCCCGCCCGACGACATCGGTCGCGACCAAAATGGAGAGGTTTCCGTCTCGTAGCCGTTGCAAGACGCGGTCGCGTTCACGCTGTGCCATATCGCCATGCATCGCGGCGCAGGACGGATAGTGTTTGCTAAGCGCGCGATACAGACGATCGGTCCGTCGCTTCGTTCGGCAGAAGACAATGGCCTGTTCGGGAGTTTCGCGAGCGAGCAGCTCCGTCAGCAGATCCTGTTTGCGGTCTTCGGGGATCGTGAAGTACCGCTGCTCGATGGTGTCGACAGACATCTCGTCTTTGCAGCAATCGATCACGACGGGTTCGCACATGTACGACTCTGCTAGTCGTTGCACGGCGGAGGGCAAAGTGGCGGACAGCAACAGGGTCTGTCGGTCTCGCGGGCAACGGCGTAGGATTCTTTCGATTTGTGGCCGGAACCCGATGTCCAACATCCGGTCAGCCTCGTCCAGTACAACGCACCATACGTCTTTGGTCCGCAACGATCGACGTTGGAGGTGATCGTGCAACCGCCCGGGGGTCCCAACGACGATCTGAACCCCGTTTTCAAGCTGGCGAAGTTGTCGGCGAATGTTCTTCCCACCGGCAAGTACCGCGATCTCAGTCGGAACTCCTTCGGCCAGCCGTTCGGCCTCGCGGCCGACTTGATCCGCCAATTCGCGGGTCGGAACGACGATGATGGCTTGGGGATCGCGGCAGTCTTCGAGTGAATCGAGTTGCTCGAGAATCGGGATCGAGAATGCGGCGGTCTTACCAGTGCCCGTGCGGGCTTGGCCGATGACGTCCAGGCCGTCGAGGGCCAACGGGATGAGTTCCGCCTGGATCGGCGACGGTTTTTCAAAGCCGATCTTCTTCAGAACCCGTCGCATGATTCGCGATAGTTCCAGATCGTCAAAGCTAGGCTCCGCCTTGTTTCGCTCCTTTTTCACGTTGTTCATGGCGGAACTATAACCGCAGGGCGGCGATTCCACCACGACGCTTCCAAGGGCCATTTCCGCGCTATCCAGGCTTTCCACGCGCGAGCTCTTTCGCCTGCGCCACCGCTCGCCGTTTTGCCGCTACCCGTTTGACCAATTCGTCGACGATCACCCCCGACAGAATGACCAAACCGATGATCGCGAATTCGGTCTTGGTATCCAGACCATCGATCAAGTTAATGGCGTTGCTAAGGACCCGCATGACGGCGGCGGCGATCACCACGCCTAGGATCGATCCTTCACCGCCGCGGAGAGAACATCCCCCGAGAACGGCTGCCGCGATCGCGTACAGCTCGTAAAACGAGCCGTGTGCCGAAGGTTGGATCGAATTCAGGTCGAGCGCGAACAGGATGGCCGCGAGACCCGCGCAAAAGGAGCAAATCATGTAGGTGAGGATCACCATCCGGTCGGTATGGATCCCGCTGTACTTTGCCGCGTCTTCGTTGTTGCCCAGCGCCAGGATGTACCGGCCGAAGATCGTGCGGTTGAGGAAGATCGCCGCGATCACTGCGAGCACGATCAGGTAGATAAACGGCATCGGCGGCGCGTAGTCGTACTCCTGTCCCGTCAGGACTCGCATCAAATCGCCGTTGGCGAGCAGCTTCAAGTCAGGAAACTCTGCCCCAAAACCTTGCTCTTTGTCTGCGGTGATGAACCGCGACAAGCCTCGATAGATCAGGAGCCCACAGAGCGTCACAATGAAAGGTTGCAGCTTCAATTTGGTGATCAATAACCCATGTGCGAGGCCGATCAGCAAAGCCAGTCCAAGGACGATCCCAATGGCCAGCACGACGGGCATTCGCTGGGAACGTGATGAAATCAGGCAGGTGACGGGATCTCGGACATTCAGCTTCTTCCGAGTCAGGAAGTAAACAGTGGTGTTGTCACCGTCTACTTTCGAACCAGTGACCACAAATTGCTGGGCGATGCCAACCTCGTAGAGCATCTCGATGCGATCTTCGGGAGCAACGGAGACCTTGCCTTGCAGGACAATCGCTCGTGGTTGCATCTGGGTCGCACCGCGTTGCACAAAGTCACCGCCGGCGGGTTCGAGCCGGACTACTTTGTGAGCCAGCACCGCCAGGCCCCTCGCCTCTCCGGTCTTCAGCGACTCTTCCACCACGAGACGATCGCCGCTCGATTCCGCGACGGTGTAAGTGTTGTCAAGAAACGAGACTTGAGACCCGCTGGAGGGAGGATCCAAACCGGAGATCGAGAGTGTGCGAGTCTCGGGATTGGCGGCGTTTACCTCAAAAGCGGCTTCGGGCGCATAAGTCGTTGCCAAACACATCGCCAAAACACACCCGAGCAGACCGATAGCGCTACCGATGGATAGATCGATGCCGCCGGTCATGATCACGAACGAGACGCCGATCGCGATGATGCCGTAAAGCGCGGTCCAACGGAGCGTGTTTTGGACGTTGCCGGACTGCAAAAAAGCGTCCGGATCTTGCGCGGCGGTGAATCCACAGATCACGACCAGCAATCCGAAGATGCCCAGAACCTTTTTGGAGTTGCCGAGGAGACGAAGTATTGGTTCCACGATGGCTAGTGTGCTAATGGGGAGGAAGTTTCTTGCGGTGGTGCGTTACCGGTCGCCAACTGCATGATGGATTCTTCGGATAGCTCCGAGCGGGACAATTCACCGGTGATGTTCCCTTCGTGCATGACCAAGGTGCGGTCACTCATCCCGAGAATTTCTTCCATCTCGCTGGAGACAAAAAGAATGCCGACACCCGACGCGGCGAGCTGTTCCATCAGCTGGTAGATCTCTTGTTTCGCACCGATATCGATGCCGCGAGTCGGTTCATCGAGTAACAGCAGCTTCGGTCCGAGTGCGAGCCATTTGCCGATTACGACTTTTTGCTGGTTGCCACCGGAAAGGAACTGAACGACTTGGTCCGCGCCGGGTGTTCGAATCCGCATGCTATCGATCATCGATTTCGTGTCGCTGGCTTCCTGAGCGGCATTCCGAAACCCCATCGCTCGTTGGTGCCGATGCAAACCCGGCAACGAGATGTTCCTGCGAATCGACATGGGTAGCACCAGACCGTGTTGCTTGCGGTCTTCGGGAACCAAAGCCAATCCGGCTCGGATCGCATCGCGTGGGCTGGTCGCATCGAGCGGCTGCCCCGCGACGATCACGCGTCCGGAGACTGGTGGGTTGATACCGAACAAGACCTGCAACATTTCGGTGCGACCGGCTCCGACAAGCCCCGCGACACCAACAATTTCGCCCGCGCGGACTTCAAAGTTGAGCGCGAGATTCGGCCACTCCGGCGTGACCAGGTCATCCGCACGGAGCAGGACTTCGCCCGGTTCATGAGACGTCCGCGAATAGAACTGCGAAATGTCGCGTCCGACCATCAGTCGAACCATGTTGTCGTGCGTGATCTCTTCGGGATCCAGATCGCCTGCATTCTGACCGTCACGTAGAACGGTGACGCGGTCCGCCAGTTCACGTACTTCGCCCAGCCGGTGCGAAATGTAAATCACGCTGACGCCCCGTTTGCGAAGGTCTTTGACGACCTCGAACAACCGAAGTGTTTCGCGCGTCGAGAGACTGGATGTCGGCTCATCCATGATCAGGACGCGAGCGTTGACCGAAAGAGCCTTGGCAATTTCGACCAGTTGCTGCTGTCCGATCGGAAGACGACTCACCAGGGTATCGGGCGAAACATCCAGTCCAACCATCTCCAGAAACCGCGCGGACTCACGTCGGATGGCTCTATGGTCGACGAAGAGACCAAGACGGGGTTCGCGACCGAGAAAAATGTTCGAGCCGATGTCGAGGTTGTCCGCCAGGTTGAGTTCCTGGTGGATCAGCACGATCCCCAAATCCATCGCGGCGCGGCAAGAGTCGAGTTGGACCGCTTTGCCATCGACCCGAATCTCGCCGGTATCGGAGCTCTGAACGCCCGCGAGGATCTTCATCAGGGTGCTCTTGCCGGCACCGTTCTCACCGATAACGGCGAGGCACTCACCATGCCCGACACGAAGGCTGACCTGGTCGAGCGCCTTGACGCCCGGAAACTGCTTGCCGAGCGAGTCCGCTTCCAGCAATGGCGTGTCGGCGGATTGATGGTCCGTTTCGCCGCTCATTCGGGACGGACTTGACGTCCACGTTCTTTGATCGCCTGCAAACAAAGGGGAGGGTTGTAGGCGAACAGGCCGACCATGCAACCGAGGTCGGGATACTTGGCAATGGCGTCCTGCGCGTTCTGTTTTGCTTTTGCCTTGTCAAAGTCATCGGTTCGGGTGCCAACGACGGTGTACTTGTCGCCAACGATCTCGTCTCCCGGTGGATCCCGTCGAGTCGGATCCTTGGGGCGATCCATCAATTCGTCGATCACGCCTTGCCGCCGTTGCTCTGCATTCAATTGCCCGAGTCGACCAACGAAGATCATCACGGTGCCGCCGTCGGGCATTGCTTCCTTGATCAATTGGCCCGCCATCCGGCCCGCGTCGTAGTTGTTCATGCCGATGTAGCAGAGACGATTCGTTTCCGGTGCATCGGAGTCATGGGTGATGTAGTGCTTGGATTCGCCGAGTGTGTTCAGCAACTCCTGCTGATTGGTGGGGTCGATGGGACTGACGGCCGCGCCTTTCACGTCTTCTTTCACCATCAACGCTTCCAGCATTGCTTTCTGGTCTGCAACGCCGTTGGTCGGCTCACGGATCAAGACATTCACGTTATGTTCCCGCGCCGACGCCTTGGCACCGGCACCCGCGATCGTCCAAAACGGGTCAATCCCGTTGGTGACATATGCGACCGACGGACGGCCTTCCTCGAACTCCGCTTCACCTTCGCCCGAAGCAAGATTGTCCTTCTTTTCCTTCCAAAATTCCGCCGCGTTGTCTTGCCGAATCTGTCGCGCCGGCAAGTCCATGTACTCGCCTTCGGGGATCACGCCTTCCTCGCCCGCGGCGAGTTGGGCCAGCATCTTGATCGACTCATAACCGTAGCCGTACGGGTTCTGGACGACCGTGCCGTAGCACTCACCGTCGATGATCGCCTGGAGCGTCTCATCGGCTTCGTCAAAACCAATCACGTGAATCGGGGGCCCCGACGATTCGGACGAATCCAGTTCGCTTTTCGGGGAACAACCAACGGCGAACAAGAGGACGCCGGTGATGACGAATGACAACGTTTTCATGCTTGTTCGTCTCATGAGTATGCGCCCGGATCTTCCGGTAACGCCGCGCAAGGGGAAGCCGATCAGAATAGTGGCGTGACTTCTTTCAGTCAATCTTCGGCGGCGGCCGACTTCAGCGCGATCGGCCGATAAACCCGCACATTGAGAAAGGTCTGACTGCATCCGCCACTTTCACACCAAGGCTGCAAAACCGAACTGGGCACTGCTGCACGTGATCGCCGAACGGAGAAGACGAGCAACCAGACTTCGACCTCCCCAGCTACCTCCACGCATTCGATTCGGAGATCGCCGTGACATCCTCCACATTCACGGGCACCCCCACCGAGCAGCGTTCCCGCCGAAACGCGCCCGCATCCTCCAACATCACGACGCAGACTCCAGCCGAATTCCGCGCCGATAGCGCGGAATCACTGCGACGCTTGATCAGCGAGACCGCACACGACCTGCGCGCGCCGTTGACATCGGTCCGTGAATCGATCCGGCTCGTCCGCGACGGGGAACTCGGATACCTGACCGACTCGCAGAGAGACTGCCTATCGGCGGCGATCAACCAATGCAACTGCGCCGGTCAGTTGGTTGACGAGATGGTGCAGTCAAGACAATTCGACACGGGTTTTCCCAATGTCTGTCGTCGCTGGATGTCCATCGACGACTTACGTCATTCGGTGGAGGAAACGCTGCAGCCGTGGACCATGCCACGCAATATTCACCTGCTTTGGGATGGCCCGTTCGGAAGCGGAGAGATGGTCTATGGCGACGCAATCCTGCTGCGACGTTTGCTCGTCAACTTGGCGGGCAACTCCATCCGCGCGACTCCCGAAGGCCATTCGATTCTGATTCGCGCGAAACGAAATGCCCGCGCGACGGCGTACCAATGGTCCATCGTCGATCAAGGCGTCGGTATCTCCGTCGAAGACATGCAAATGATCGCGTCCGGTCAGGCCCCGGCGAGTTCCACCAGCGGGCTCGGCTTGTTGATCTGTCGTCACCTCGCAGCAGCGCATTTCTCAACGCTAAGACTCGAATCGCGTGTTGGGACCGGCACCGCGGCGAGCTTCGATACCGTCACGGGCGGCCCGATGGCCGTCGTCAAAGCTTGGGCGAGTTGGCGTGAAGGATTACTGGGCACGACGGTCACGCGCGAGCCGAAAGGAGCCATCGAGCCGCCACAGGTCATGACTCCGCGACGTATGCGGATTGATGTGCCGGCGTCCAACCGGGTGGAGCTGACGTGCCAGAGCCAGACGCCCCTGTTTCCCGAATCGATGGTGATGACAAGCGTTTCGATCGGCGCGGCTACTTCGCTGGAATCCGCCGATCGCTTTGAAAAAGTGTTGCAACGAAGCCTGCGAGTCACCGAGCTTGGCTATCGCGTGAGCGATCGCAGTTGGGTGATCGCATGGGATGCGGACGCCCAGTCCGCGGTGGTTCGCAGGAATGAACTTGAGAATCAAAGCGTCGAGGAGAGTGCGCCGCGGCTGCAGTGGCGTCAGTTTCGAGTCGTTTCGACGCACGAACCGCGGACGTTGGCCAATCGCATGTGCGATCTACTGGTCCGCTCGGCGTTGGGCGAGGCACAAAGCCTTCCGGCGCCTCCGCTGCGAGACGAGCCCGTGATCGGGCCATCGATGGTGGCCGCGGCGCGACTCGAGCAACAGGTTCACCGACTCCGCCGCGATTTTGAGTACGAAGCCTAAACTCCGGCCCGCGTTTTCCGATCCTCCTGCGAGCCCTCAGCGCACGATCGCACTGGCGAATGCCCGAGAAGCTTTGAACCGAATGGACAACTTCGCCGTAACAAAATGGCTCGGGCTCCTCCGCAGAGGGATTTATCTCTAGTATCTGCGGTTTTGGTGGGTATCGTACGCTCCTTTCTTTGTTGGAAGGTTGCCTTTCAGCTTTCCGGCACGGCGGCCCGGGACCCCGAGCAGCTATTTGCTAGGGGGCGTTTTGCCCTGACAGATACCTTCCTTTTCCAGGGAAACTGCGTGTTTTTTGAGACTTCACCGGCCATCGGCTTGGACAAGGAGGGTGTGTTGCCACCACCCACCAAAAGCCCAAGGCAACGGCCGGAACACGATCTTGAGGATTTGATCGTCGATCTTCGCCGGGACGCGGATGAGGATCCGGTTCATTATTTGCTCCGCAGCAACACGAACCACGACGGCGAATAACTCGTCATTTTGCTGAACATTGCGAACCGCGACCTTTTCGGCCGCGGTTTTTTTGTGCGCATCCGCCCACCAGGAGTGAAAAAATTTCGCGGTTCCCGCCCCAAGATCAGTTTCCCGGTGCCGAACAAACACACGAAATCAACCGACACCCCGTCGGAAATGTTCGATGCCACTTTTGGGGATGTGTATCCAATGTTGAAGAAAACACTCGTTGCCGGTGGAGCCGTCGCATTACTCTCGACCATGGCGGCAGGCGTGCCGCTGGTAAGCTATATGCGTTGCGGTTTCAACTCGTTGCGTGAATCGGCCGGCGACGCGATGCCGATCGAATGGGAACTGAAGCGAGCTCGACAAATGATCGTCGACCTCAAACCCGAAATCACGAAGAATGCCCGCCGAATCGCCCGCGAAAAGATTGAAGTCGTGCGATTGGAAAAGCAGGTCGCGGAGACGGAAACGCGTCTTGCTAAAGCGCAAAACGACATCGAGCGGCTTTCGGACGACCTGCGTTCCGGCAGTCACTCGTACACATACGCCGGACACACCTACACGTCGGTTCAGGTCCAGGAGGACCTGGAGGCTCGCTTCAAGCGATTCAAGACGCGACGTCAAACGGCTGACACGCTGGGCGAAATGCTAAACGCACGTAAGGCTTCGCTCGCTTCGGCTGAGCAGCGAATGGAAGACATGCTGAGCAAGAAGAATCAGCTCGAAGTGGAAGTCGAGAATCTGCAGGCTCGCCTGGGCGCTTTGCGAGTCGCACAGACGGCCAGCGAGCTGAACCTGGACGACAGTCACCTTTCCAGGACGCGTGGCTTGCTCGACGAAATCGAGATGCGATTGAACGAAGAAGAGGAAACTTTGGTGATCAACGACGAGTACTTTGGTGAGATCAACTTGGATGAACCCGCCGACGAAGATTTGCTCGACGAGATCACCGCGTATCTGGAGAAGGACGAGAACTCGACGAAGGCTTACGTCGCGATCACTCTCGAGTAATCGCGCGATCGTCTCCCCAAACCCCGGCATTGTCTCGAAGCCGCTCCTAGCAATCGACTTGTTGAAATGATCATGGCAATGAACCCTTCCGCATGCTCTTCAGCGCCGACCTGGCGACTGTGGATCGACCGCTGCGGGGGCTACGATCTGAAGACGGGTGATCGCTGGAGCGTGGGCGGAGCAAGGCCCGATGCTGCCGCGGACATTCAGGTCCAATCGGATTGGCGTCGAAACGAAGGATGGATCGTTCGTCAGGCGGGAGACTACTTTTGGAAGCCTCTGGACCCCAATGACCGCTCCGATCGGTTGCTGGGATCAGGCGACACGGTGCCGACGATTGGTGCCGCACAACTCAAATTCACAAAGCCATCACCGCTATCATCGACTGCATTGCTCACGCTGAACACCGCGCACCGTTTTAACCATCATGTCGACGCATCGCTGCTTGTCGACCAAACGGTGCTGATCGGCCCGGCGTCGGACAACCACATCCGCTGCTCGAGCCTGGAGCAAAGTGCAGTCATCCTGTTCCGAAATGGCGCATGGCAAGCCAAGCTGCAGCCCACACTGGGCACGGCGGGTGCTGGACAATTGAAGAACGAGTTCGTCGAATTGGTACCCGGTCGACGGGTCTCCATTGGCGAGCTCGATATGACTTTGGAACAAACATGAGTACCCTCGTCCGCGACCACTGCCTGCGATCTGATATGAGCGATCAAGCGACCGAAACGGCGAGTCCTGAACCCGAGGGTGAGTCTCAGCAAAAGGGAACCGGTTGGTTCAAGCGGGGTCTCTTCGGACCATTTCGGGCTCCGAAGCAAAACGCCGCCGCCGTTGCAAAGAGCGACGCGGCCGAAAAGGACGGTGCGGCATCCGCACCGAGCGATAAAATGGACGGAGTGATGGATGAAACCACGCTCGGACAAGTGCCCGCGAGCTCTCGCTCCATGTCATTTACCTTCACACCCGGCTCTCAGCCGCTTCCTCCCTACACGATCCGTCGCGGTGTCGGCGCCGGAGGGTTTGGCGAAGTCTACTTCGCCGTCAGTCAGGCCGGAAAAGAAGTGGCGCTGAAGCGAATCCAACGCAACCTCGACGTTGAAATTCGCGGCGTCTCTCAGTGCCTCAATCTGAAGCACCCCAACCTGGTCTCGCTGTACGACATCTGCAACGGTCCGGACGGCGGTTCTTGGGTGGTGATGGAATATGTCGCGGGGGACAACCTTCGTGATTTACTCGACCGCAACCCCGATGGTCTTGGTGAGATGGAGGCGCGTCGCTGGTTCGCGGGAATCGCCGCGGGTGTCGACCATTTGCACAACGCTGGATTGGTTCACCGTGACCTCAAGCCGGGCAACGTGTTCGATGATCTCGGGACGGTCAAAGTCGGCGACTACGGTCTCAGCAAGTTTATTTCAACGTCTCAGCGAGGTGGCCACACCGAGAGTGTGGGAACATTCCACTACATGGCACCGGAAATCGGCCGCGGCCAATACGGCCGCGAAATCGATGTCTATGCACTGGGCATCATGCTTTACGAGTTGCTGACCGGCCGCGTCCCGTTCGACGGCGAAAGCTGCCACGAGATCATCGTCAAACACATGACATCGGTGCCGGACCTCAGCGGCGTCGGCGAACCCTATCGAAGCGTGATCGCCCGATCCTTGGACAAGGACCCCAATCGTCGTCCATCCAGCGTCTCGGAGATGATTCAGCCGCTGGGGCTGAGTGCGTCCGAAGCCGTCCAGATCCCGACGCTCAATTCCAGCGAATCTCAACCGGCCGCAAACCGCAGCGGGCGGCGGAGCGAGCCGGTGGCCCGTTCTCAACCCGTCCAACCGATTCCGGTCGCGACTCCGGTGACACCGTCACGGCCGTCAGCGTCGCCAAGACCTGGCGTCAGTGACGAACCCGTCTTGCGTGCTGTGAAGAAGTCGGCTTCCGACATCGGTACTTGGTGGAAGTCGCTGGAACACTCCCCGCGTGCACGGTTTTGGATCGCCGCCCTGCTCGCCTTCATCGTGTTCATCAACACCCAGTGGCTGTTGCCGCTGATGTCGATGTTGGCTGCGGTTTACGTGCCGTACTACGTCATCCGCCACATGGTCTTGCACGCCAAGGAACAACCGAGTTACGCCCGCGCACATGAGATCGCATCGCAAACGGTGCCCGCTCAGCCGACACGCTTGAAAACGCGCAACGAGTGGCGGAGCGAAGTTCGTCACACGCTGCGTGCCAAACCAAGTCTCGTGCGAATGGCGGAGCTGAATACGTCCTGGATTGCGGCGTCGCTAACCATTCTCGCGATGGCGGCTGTCTCTGGCGTAATCGGTTTGCGAACGGGTGACATCACCGCCGCCGCACTGGCACCCTACTTCTGGGTTGGCTTGATCGCCCTGGTCGGTTCGCAAGGAATCCTGTTCCTCGGAAAGCTCTGGGAGCGAGACGAGGGTGAGGGTTTGCCACGACGGTTGGTGCTCGCGGGTGTGGGAGCCGCCGTCGGCCTCGCAGCTTATGGGTTGAACGAGTTTCTCATGCTGCCACTCCAGGTGGGTGAAAGCATGATCTACGACGGTGACTTACCCCAAGCACTTTATCGCGGGGATGGCACGATTCGAGCCGCCGGGATGATGGCTCACTTCGCCCTGTTGCTCGGAGCGATTCGCTGGTGGCGGCCGGTGGATCCGCTGCGTCGAACACGACTGAGTCTGTGGAGCGTGGCCGTTGTTTGTGTGGCCGCTTGGGGTGTGCAACACATCCTACCGATGCCGCAACCGACCGGAATCTTGGTGGCCGGAGCGCTCGCTGTCGCGACGCAAATGTCTGCCCCCTGGATCAATCCCCGCCAGCTCCGTTCCCGAGTTAGCTCACAGAACCCTTCGGAGGTCCGAGCATGAAGACGTTGCTCCCATCCGCATCGGCGTGTGCGATCGTCGCGTTCGTCGCTTCCGTCGGCTACGCCCAGTCGTTCGAGATTGTCGTCGAAGCAAAATCGGCCAAGGCCAAAGCGACCGCGGAAACCGACTCCAAACCGATGGAACTTTCGGTCCCGCCGATCGACCACACCATTTACCCGGCCGATCGCCCCGGCTGGGTTCGCAATGAACCCGACTTTGAGTCCGATGTTCACACCTGGGTCGTCAACACCACTGCCTACGAGTCGACAGAGAAGTGCGAAAGCGAACTCGAAGAACTCCGCCGAGCCGCCATCGCCCTTTACATCCGACAGCTGACCGGCTGGGTCTGTGACGAAGGAACTTTTAACGAGGATTGGATCGAGGAACTGACGGCGCGACGCTACGTGGGAAGTCTCGTTCGCGGCGATCAAGACCTCCGCGAGATCGCGGTCGAACTTCGCTTTGACCGTGCCGCGCAGGAGAAGATTCAAAGAGCGTTCCGCGAAGCTCAGCTCGGTGATCGGCTCCGAACGACCGGCGGACTGTTTGCTCTTGGTCTCGTCGGACTTTGTTGCACCGGCGGAGTCCTGGGCCTGCTCGGTCGACGCTATTCTTGACGCGGCAGGTGAGGCGCGGCAACGAAACCAAATGGGTTGGCCCGTCCCCGAAAGTCTCGACCCGCATCCGTCTGCGACAATCTGCGCCATACTCGACATGCAAAGTTAGCGCAGCCGCGTTTTCGTGCTCTTTCCCACGGCAAAAACGCTTACCATCGCGGCTTCGGGGATGGTCCGTTTCAAGCCCTCGTCTACACTTCCGTGTGTATCGAAGAGCGACTTTGATACGAGAGAAGTGACTCCACGTCGGGGAGTGAGAAATGATCATGACCGAAGAACAGGCACCCGTTCACACCGCCGCCACCGTCGACGCCGAAAGCGTTTTGCTGGTGGACGACACGTTGATTCTGCGCGATCGGCTCGCCGTTGCTCTGCGTCAACGTGGATTCCGTGTCGAGACCGCCGGTGACTTCGATGAAGCGGTGACGGTCTTTCGCGAATCACCAACCGATCTCGCAGTGCTCGATTTGCGGATGCCCGGTAAGACCGGCCTCGACCTGCTGAGAAAGCTCTTGGCGATGAAGCCCGACACACGAATCATCATCTTGTCGGGGTTCGGAAGCATTCCCGCTTCGATCGATGCCGTTCGCGCCGGCGCCGTCAACTTCCTGAGCAAGCCTGCGGACGCCGATGACATTTTGGCGGCGTTTGTTCGAGGCGACGAGCCCTCGGTTCCAACCGGTGAGGTGAGTTTTCCGGCACCGTCATTGGCTCGCAATGAGTGGGAGCACATTCACCGTGTGCTTTCAGATTGCGGCGGCAACATCAGCGAAGCCGCGCGGCGGCTTGGTATACACCGCCGCTCATTGCAGCGCAAGTTGCGCAAGCGAGCACCGGAGGATCCCGCGAGCCCCGAGCCGATCGAAGAAGGCGAAGCCTAGTCCTCGCGGGACTCAATTGATGTTGCTGGGAGGCAACAAGTGACTTCACTTTCCCAGTCGAGCGCAGCGAGCGGGTGCTCGATGTCGCGTCCCCGCATGTCAATCACTTTGGCGTGATCAACCGTAACCACGGTGTTTGGCTCGAGTCGATTCGTACGTTTCGACTTCGTTGCCCCACGACCTCCACCCGGGCGCGGGTTCTCGCGCGAAGATCTCCAAGTAAGGACCGGGGCTGCATTGCTCGATCAGCGCGTAGGTCTCGACGGGCTTTCGCGAGTGTTCTCGCTTGCGGGTAGCGATGACGTTCACTTGTCGCCGAGCGGGATCGAGTGTTCGCATTCGGCCGCGGATGCCAAACAGGATCAGCTCGGTGACATTGCGAAAATAGAAGCCGACGCCGCGTCCATCGGGGCCTCCGTCTTTGCGAACCTTGTACCAGACGAGATTCGTCTTGTACTCAAACCCCCATGCATCCATCACCTCCAACCCTTCCTTGAGCAAAGCGTTGGGACACCACAGATAGAGATGACTTGGCGTCGCCGCGTGAGCGCCAATCGGCATTCGCTTGATATCGTCTAGCCGCATCGTTTCATAACGATTCAAACGCAAGTGCTCCGGGGCCATCTTTCCGGTCCGATTCTGAAACCGCCACGGCGGATCAATCAGAATCGTCGAAAACTGTTCACCTTCGAGACCTTCCAGTTCCTTCCCAAACTCGATCGCATCCCCGCCGTAACGCCGTTCGCGAACATCGTTCTCTTCATCCTCGGGCATTGAAAGCTATCTCCCTTCGCTCTGCCAACGTTTCATCAACTCGATGTTGGTTTCGAGCACCCGCAGCGACTCTGGCGAGCGACGTTTCGACTTTTCAAGGTAAGGCTGCATGTCACTGTCGTACATTGCCTCCGACTCCGGAAAACGCCCTTTGTCATCGCTCTCGAGGACCCAGCGGTCGAGCACGCCGCGCAATTTCTCGAGCGTGGTACGAGAGCCTGGATCGTTGGCAAGGTTGTTCAACTCCCATGGATCGCTCGTAAGATCATAAAGCTCTTCCTCGGCTCGGTTCTCGGCGAGTTGCAATGACTGGGGCGCGTTCAGTTTTCCGGCCGCGTGCAGTTCGCGCAACACCGGCATGAATGGCTTGGCGTCCTTGTAACGGCAAGGTTGCAGGTACGGTCGCCGCGGATAAAAGTTGCGAATGTACTTGAAGTCACCCTGACGCACACTTCGTATCCGATCGACCGTTTCATCACATCGGTCGCGAGCGCTGACGACGTAGTCGCGAGGTTGAGCGTTCGGTCCGAACAGTGTCCGTCCCTGCATCCAAGTCGGAACGGAGATCCCGGCCAGATGCAGCGATGTGGCGGCCAGATCAATGTGCGCGACGAGTTCGTCACGGTCGACACCACCGGGGATGACTTCCGGAGCCCAAACCAGGAATGGAATCGCGACGCCCTCCTCGTACAAAAACTGTTTCCCGCGTGCATGGCTGATTCCATGATCGGTCACAAAGAACACGACCGTGTTATCGATCGCGCCGTCTTCCTTGAGCCTCGCGAGGATACGCCCCACTTCGATGTCGGTGTATCGAACCGAATCGAGGTACTGAGCCCAATCCTCGCGGATCACCGGATGGTCGGGATAGTACGGTGGCAGCCGAACGCTCGCCCGGTCGACCAAATCGTCTTCGAGTTCCGAGCGGGTCTTGTCCCATGACGCCTCGCCGTTGCGGTGTTTGCCCCCTTTGAGTTGAAACTGCGCGAAGAAGGGCTGTCCCGGCTTGCGTCGGTTGTAATCGACGCCGTCATAAAGCTGCTCACGGCGGTAGACAAAGTTGTAGTCCTCCTTGCCGGGTCGCTTTCCTTCCGCATCGGTATTGGTCGTGAAATAGCCGGCCTCGCGAAACAGTTCCGGCACGGTGCGGACGCCGTCGGAAAGCTCGATTTTGAGTTTCCCTCGCGAACTGCGGTGATGGTGTGCGCCGATGGTCGTCTGATACATCCCGGTGATCAACGCCGATCGAAAGGTCGAGCAAACCGGAGCCGTGGCGTACGCATTGCTGAAAACGACGCCCTCGCGCGCGAGTCGGTCCACGTTTGGGGTTTCGACCAGCGATTCGCCCTGGAAACCAAAATGACACGACATGTCGTCGACCACGATCCAAACGATGTTCGGGCGATCGGCGTGCGACGCGGCGCCGAAGACCACGACGGCGAAGATCGCGAGCCAGCAAGTAAAAATCGGTCGTTTCATGAGTGCACTCCGAGTCGGGGAAGACGGCATGATATCAGGGTCGGCGGACATTCACTTTTCGTTGCAATCGGAGCATCCCGAAAAAACACGCCGCGCGACCTGCCCACCCCGCCGTAACCTGATTTGCTTCTGGCGAGCATAAACCGATAGTTGATTCGGTGCTTTCCGATCAGCCATTCTCCGGGCCGTCCGATGATCCGACCTCGCATGCTCGCCCTCCACGCCTACTATCAAGCCACCCAGCCGCTGCGTTGGGTCGTCCGTCGACGACTCGCGGGTGCGCGGAAGATGCCTCTCAGCGTGCTCTTCTATCATCGCGTCGCGGACAATTATCCGAACGCGTGGTCGATCTCGAACGCGGAATTCCAGCGTCAGATGCGATGGATCCGAAAGCACTTCGACATCGTTTCGCTGGAAGAAATCCAACGCTGCGTCGCTTCGGGCGAAAACCCGCGTCCCGCAGTCGCGATCACCTTTGATGACGGCTATGCGGAGAACTGTGATCAGGCGATTCCCTATTTGATCGAAAACGAAATTCCGTGCACCTATTTTGCTTCGCTCGGATATATCGCAGACCAACGCCCGTTTCCGCATGATGTGGAAGCTGGACGGCCGCTACCCGTCAACACGCCCGAGCAACTGCGTGAAATGGCAGCGGCCGGAATCGAAATCGGTGCCCACACGCGGACGCATTGCGACATCAACAAAGTCTCGGAGCCAGATCAATTGGTCGACGAAATCGTGACCGCGACCGAAGAACTGTCGCAAATGGTTCGTCAGCCGATCCGCTACTTCGCGTTCCCATTCGGTCAACGAGAAAATCTCAGCGCCGCCGCCGTCAAACTGCTTCGCCAGAACGGAATGAAGGGCTACTGTTCCGCTTTCGGTTCCTACAACATTCCCGGCGAAAGCTCGTTTCACTTGCACCGAGTCCACGGCGATCCCGAGTTCATTCGCTTAAAGAACTGGCTCACCATCGATCCCAAGAAACTCAGCATCGGTCGCGATTTCAGAGTCCCCGAATCGGCGGTGAGTCGCGACCAACTTCAAAACGCCCTGTCTGAACAACTCGCGGCAGTGACCTCGTAGTGCGGTGGGAACGAATGAACGAGGCTCGCGAGACACCTGCTCGCGAGCTTCACCTTCCCGGATTGGCCGGATGGGAGGGTCGGGTTTCGACCACGCGAAAGTGATCGAAACGCGTGGAGGGCTCCAACAACATCAGTTGATTGCCGCGGCACTCGTCACGGCCCATGCAACGTCGTTACAAGCGTTACATGCTGCTCCAACACGGTGGCCTCCACCGGTGGGAATCGCCTCAAGCTGAGTGATTCGCTGGTCGCGTGTCCTTCTGACGACCGACGCAACCCGATAAGCAGTTTCTTGGCGAAACTTCGTCTGGGCGTCCTGTCCCACGATGTAAAAGAATCGCATCGCCGCAAACCGGTATGGCGCGATGCGACGGGGGCAACATGCAATTCTTCGAATACGATCTCGACGCGATCTTGGCGGATGCACAAGCCTCCGAGACGGGGCGTGCGTGCTGGGGCGAAGAAAAAGGACACTTGTGGCTCGCATCCCTGCTGAGGTCACACACCCAAGCGTTCGTCAAATGCAGGAGCATCGACTCGGCGATCCCGCAATCACATGCGGCGACACGTTTCAACCTTTGCGCAATACGGATCTCCAACTTTCTTCGCTTCGACGTCTTGCCGACCCGAAAGCTCTACAAAGAAGAACCTTGGTCCAGCATGGCGTTTCGTTGTTTGTTCCAGACGAGTCTCGCCGTTTACCTCGGGCGGCTTGGAAACCAGGACGCGATCGATCGAGTTGCGGAATCGATCACCGAGAGTCAACAACGTGTCCGCCAGGCTTGCTTGGTGCTTCTTAGCACCCGTCTTTTTGAGGACGGTGACCCGTTGCCGGCATCGTGGGTGGATGGGTTGCGGAGCGTGCTGAACGATTCGTCGGTCAGCATCCGTTTGGTCTCGCTGATCACTCGGCTGCATGGAATCGAAGACATGGTCCCCAAACTCCTTGCGGCGCGGAATCGTCTCGAACAAGAGGAGCAATTGCGCGTGATCCTCGACTCGATTCTGGTTTCGAGCGATGGCGAACGACGTCAAGAATTGTTCGAAGAGGCGTTGCCTCGGCTTGATGCCAAAGCCTCTCGGAAGTGGTTTGCCGAATTCGCGGCATCCGCGAGGAATCACGATCAACCATTCGGCCGTGACTTGGCGGCGTCTGTGCTGGAGCAGCTAATATCACGCTCAAGTCCGATGGATTTCGCGAGATTCCTCGCCACCCGTGAAGCACGCCGGTACTATCTGAGTCATGCAAGGGTCGAACATCTGCCGGTTCTGAAATCGATTTCGGAGGACACCACCATCGCGGCGCAATTTCGTAGCGCGGGTGTGGGCATGTTTGCGAAGCTGAATCCCGAACGCGACTTGGATGCGATCTTCGAGTACTGTGAGCGTGACTTCGATGTGTTCGCCGAGGCGATCGGTGACGTTCGCGATGACGCCGAAACAGAGTCAGCGATTCGCCTGGCGCGAGTCGCATTCGAAAGGGCTCTTCGTCCATCGAGCTTCCGGCAAGGCGATGACGCTCAGACAGCCCTGGGACCTGCGTCGGTCCGCCTTCTCTGGTCGTGTGGCGACTCGGGACGCGAACTCTTGTTCGAATCCATGCAGGGTCTCGATCTTGCCGCGATTCAGTCACTGACCTGGCTTGCGGAGGGGATCACGATCGCGACCGCCGTCGCTCGGGCGCGCGAGTTGGGACTCGCAACCACCGCGCCCGTCGCGTTACGTCTGAAACTGCAGAAAAAGGGCGGTTATCTTGGTCCCCGAGTTGTCTTCCACCTCATGGAGTTTTGTGAGCGTTCTGCCTCTCTCAATTGGGACCTGCCGGTGACCACACCCACGCGGTACGTCGAACTGTTGAAGACCCTTGCGTCTGGTACGGCGGGGCAACTCGCATCCATGTCCGCGTCCATCGCACCTTGCCCCGACGGCGACCCCGGTTGGAATCTCTCACTGCGACGCGACGAAATAGAAACGTCGTTTGGCGTATCGTGCATCGACGCCTTTGCGGATTCCCATCCCGTGAGAGTGATGAACGAGTTCGCTGCGAGATGTGGACTCGAAGGTCGGTTTCGCGAAGTCGAGGGCGGTGTTTTCTGGGGTCCGCCAGACTCCGTCGAGGAATTGATCGACATCGCGTGCATCGCTGGCAATCGGACGGCGCAAGCACTCATCCGATGCCGCGAATCATGCATTGCACGAATCAAACGAACGACCAGCGTTTTCGCTGTCGCCGACGCTTCGGTCTAAACGATCACGCTGTTCGCAGAATCGCCCTGCGGGTTCTCTCTCAAATACCGACGATGGATGCGACGGAACTCTCGGTCGAATTCGCGATTTGCGAAATCGGAGACAGCCCATTGAAAGCCGGTGCAGAAGAAATGGAACGAGGCAGCGACGCAGAGGAATGCGAGGCCGCACAAGAGGGGTGACACCGACCAAATCAGTGCCAGCGTGTCATTGGAGTAGGTCGCCGCGTTTTGGCTGACGAACGTCGCTTCTTCAACCTGAATCGCACGTGAGATGACAGAGAGCGGCACGGAGTTGGTGATCAATGAGCCGACGGTGATCAGGCCCAGAGGATCGATGAATCCAAGAACACTTCCTTGCCATAACGGTCGTGGTGCATTGCCTGCCCCCCAATCATGGCACTTTTGAAACAGAATTGCAAAGGACCTGGCCGTTTACCCGTCCGCTGGCGGAGCGACCCGCGACGGCGATTCGGTCTGAATCGCGGCGGCATCGGTCTGACTGGGCTCGCGGCCACCGAATTTCGGCATCGTCGTCCGAGTATCGGTATCGATGGCAGAGCATGGCCACGTTGCACCGGATCGGGATTCCCGCGTACGATCCACGTCGCCAAAATCCACCATGAATCAAAAACAGTGGGGGCGTTTCGACCTCGTGCGGCCACATGAGGTCCGGCAACTTTGGATTGCCGCCCACCTCCACATGCGTTGGGTTTTCGAGTTGTTCCTTTCGTCCGAAGGCTCCTCGTTAACACCTGAGCGCGAGAAAAAGCAGGCCGCAACCGAAACACGCTCGGGCAGACTAACATGTTCCCGCGCCGTGGTTGAATCTCCCTCGCCACTCGGCATCGCCTTCCCCGCCTCGTAAAACGGAGTTCGTCGTGAACCCAAAGCGTCTGATCGTTGCCGTCCTGTTCTTCGTCGCCGCGTGGTCGCATCACTCGACTCCGTCGCCAGCCGCCGCCGTTCAGCCAAACATCCTTTGGATCACCAGCGAGGACAACGGGATTTCTTGGGTTGGGTGCTACGGCAGCAAGAATGCCGAGACGCCGGCGATCGATCAACTCGCGCGCGAAGGATTCCGATACACGCATTGCTTTGACAACGCCGCCGTCTGTGCACCAACACGTTCGTGCTGGATCACCGGTATGTACGCCATCTCCAATGGAACGCAGCCGATGCGGAGCCGCAACGAAATTCCGCACGCGGAAATCAAGTATTACCCCGACTTGCTTCGTGCCGCCGGCTATCACACGTCCAACCCAAGCAAAACGGACTACAACATCGGTGGCCGTAACGACAAAGACTGTTGGGACTACAAGGGCGGCAAAGGCAAAACTCAATTCGGCTGGCGAATGCGGCCGAAGGGGAAACCGTTCTTTGCGGTCGTAAACATCAGCGAAAGTCACGAGAGCCGTGCGCACGGTAGCGTCGAAGACCCACCCCGCGACCCGGCGACGATGGAGTTATACGACTATCACCCCGACTTGCCCGCCATTCGAAAGAATTACGCAAAGTACGCCGGTGCGGTGGCGAAAATGGATCGCAGGGTCCAGGCGGCACTCGATGCGCTCAAAGCGGATGGTTTGTACGACGACACGATCATCATTTACAACTCCGATCATGGCGGCGTGATGCCGCGAAGCAAGCGATTCCTCTACTCAAGCGGCGTTCACTGCCCGTTGGTGGTGCGCATTCCGGAGAAGTTCAAACAGTGGTATCCGGCGAAGGAACCGGGGATGACGGTCGACCGCATCGTGAGCTTTGTCGACATGCCCAAGACCTGGCTGAGTCTCGCCGGCGCGTCTGTTCCAACAACGTTCCAAGGTACGATTTTCCTTGGCGACGGAATCGAGCCTGCGCCCAAGTATCACCTGGGCTTTCGCGAACGTGCCGACGAGCGATTGGATCACGTTCGATTGATGCGTGACGCGCGATTCTCGTACCACCGAAATTACATGCCATTCGCACCGGCGGGCCAACACTTGGCTTACCTGTGGAAGGCTGCCGCGACACCAGCGTGGGAAGCTCATCATCGGGCTGGCAAGACGAATGAGATCACCGGCCGTTTCTTTCGACCACGCGTTTCTGAAGAGTTCTACGACAACGCGTCCGACTTTGACAATGTTCACAATCTGATCGATGATCCGGCGCATCAGGTAAAGATCGCGGAGTTGAAGGCCGCGCTGCGAAAGAAACAGCTCGAGCTCTACGACACGGGGCTGCTACCCGAAAAGATGCGTGAACGACGTGCGGCGGCGAATGGAGTTACGATCTATCAGATGGCTCGCGATCCAAAACTCTACCCGCTGGCAAAATACCTCGATGCCGCCGATGCAGCGTTGGAACGTGATCCTAAAAACAGCAAGGCCTTCGCGGAACAGCTCTCGGACCCCGACGAAGGGATGCGATGGTGGGCGGTCGTTGGGCTGAATCTACTCGAAGGGAATGCGGCCGCTGCGACGAGTTCGCTCAAGGCCGCTCTCAACGACGAAACTCATGAAGTTCGCATGATGGCGGCGTGGACGCTTATCAAAACCGGAGACTCGGAAGCGGGCTTGGCATGCCTCGAGAATCTGATGGCGACAGGGACAAATAACGAGTTAATGTTGCACAACGTGCTCGATTGGATCGGCGAACCCGCGTTTCCCATGATCAAAAAGTTCATTGCCGATGGCGGTCGACGGCAAGGAAAATACGGCATCGGAATCCTCGGGAGGATTGCGGAAGTCGAGGGCTTTTGATCCGATGTGATTCCGCGCTGCCAGTGCAGCCCGGCTCGACTAGGTGAACGAACTTCGAGCTTCTCTCGGTGGGTCACTCCATGAAAATGCGCTGCTTGCTTGCGTCGATTGTCGTCCTTTCGCTGCCTCACTTTTCGAGTCAGTGCTACGGTCAGACACTTCCGCATTCCTTCGCGCGTCCCGACGAAGCGGTCGTCAAGCATCTGCATCTCGATCTGAAGGTCGATTTCGAAACCAAGACGCTCAGCGGTTCAGCGCTGCTCACCGTCCGGCGAACTCGCGCGGACGCCAAGCGTCTGATCCTGGACACGCAAGGTCTCGAAGTCGCCTCGGTAACGTGCGACTCGAAACCGCTCGACTGGAAGCTTGGTGAATCCAAGACGCAATTGGGGCGACCGCTCGAAATCACCTTGCCAGCCGGCGACCGCGTCGCAGACAACGAAATCAAGGTGGAGTATCAGACTCGGCCTTCCGCCGCGGCTCTACAATGGTTGTCTCCCGAACAAACGACCGACAAAAAGCATCCGTTCCTGTTTACGCAGTCGCAAGCCATCCTCGCTCGGACCTGGGTGCCGTGCCAAGACACGCCCGCAGTCCGCATGCGATACTCCGCGCAGATTCAGGTGCCGCCTGAGTTGATGGCGGTGATGAGTGCCGAGAACCCGCAAAAGCGCAATTCAACGGGCTTCTATGAGTTCGTGATGAATCAGCCGATACCGTCGTATCTGCTGGCATTGGCGGTGGGCGATTTGCAATTCAAACCGCTGGGACCACGCAGCGGCGTTTACTGTGAACCGTCGGTGCTGGAGAAGGCGGTCTGGGAACTGCACGACACCGAGCGCATGATCGCCGCCGCCGAGGAATTGTACGGACCGTACCGCTGGGATCGCTACGACGTCATCTTCTTGCCATCCAGTTTTCCGTTCGGCGGCATGGAGAATCCGCGATTGACCTTCGCGACCCCGACGATTCTCGCGGGAGACCGTTCATTGGTGGCGCTCATCGCCCATGAACTCGCGCATTCGTGGTCTGGAAACCTGGTCACCAATTCGACCTGGAACGACTTTTGGCTCAACGAAGGCTTCACGGTCTATTTCGAGCAACGGATCATGGAAGCGATTTACGGTCGCCCCTACTCGGAAATGTTGGCGCGGCTCACGCTCGATGGCTTGCTCCAAGAAATCGACGAACTCAGCTTCCGCGATACATGGCTGAAGTTGGACTTGGCCAATCGAAAT
>JBCBLJ010000483.1:0-6480 GCA_038520195.1 Planctomycetota bacterium | reverse complement strand
GTCGACTTGCTGGAAACGAATAGTGGCGGTGAAGTATCCAGTGGAATTCGTTGCCGCATCAAGTCACGCAGCAACCGCATGCCTTCGGCCGACGCAGGTTGGCCGGCCGATCTGGCTTGCAGTGTCAGTGCGCGGGCGAGATGGAATTGAACGTCCCAGTAGCCGGGGTTTTGTGCAAGCAATTTGCGACAAATGACAACCGTCTTGGCGTGGTCGTTTCGATCGATCACCTTTCGCGCGATCGCCGCAAGAATGCCGGCGTCGCTCACGGAATCCATTTGAATCCGGAAGGCATCTTGGATCGAGAGTTGGCCCGCGGCGACCTTTAGGTCAATCAATCTCGCCTCGTTGCTGGGGGTGCTGGCGATCTCGGCGAGCCGCTGCTGGTAGGTAACGGCGTCGTCCTTTTGTCTCGCGACCACGGAGAGTCGAACGGCTTCCTCGAGCAGTCTCGTGTCATAGGGCTGCGAGAGAAGCAGATTTTCGATGCGTTTCCGGGCTTCGGGGACGTTGCCCGATGTCTCGTGAGCTTGGGCAATCAACAGACTCGCGACTCTGGGGTCGCCGATCTCTCGGCCAAGCGTTTCCAGTCGGGGGAAGAGACGATCCAGCTTGTTCTGTCGTTGGTAAAGCGGCGTTAGCAACGCGACCAGCGAGACGCGTTCGTCGTGGTTGGATTCGAGTCGGATGGCTTCGAAGTACAGCTCGATTGTCTCTTCGGTTCGATATCGCTCGCCGAGCGCGTGGGCGAGTCGACGTCGAGCGAGGTTATCGCGAGGTGCTATTCGGAGAGCCTGTCGCAGCGCGTCGATGGCCTGCTCGTCTTTTTGGGCTTTGAAGGCGACCTTCGCCAAGAAGGAGTAGGATTCCGCGCTTGCGGGGGTTGCTGCAATCAGGTCACGACAGGTTTCGAGGGATTCGTCGAAACGGCCGAGCTTGATCTGCAGGTCGGCGAGTCGCTTGAGGTGGTTTGGACGGAACCGCCGATCCCGCTTCGCGAGTCGTTTGAGCTTCTCGGCGGCGGCGCCGATCCGTCCTTGCTCGTCCGCGATTTGGACGGAGGCCGTCAAGATATCGATATCGTCGGGCGCTAGTTTCTCGGCTCGTTCGATCGCGCGCTTTGCTTCGTCCAGTTCCTCCGCGACCCGCCACATGACGGCGAGCTTGCGTAAGTTGCCTGCGGTGGGTTGGGAGGAAGCGAAGTCGGCGATGTGGGTTCGGAGCGAGCCGGCTTCGACGTGGGTGTCGAGTTCGGCGAGGAAAACGCGTTCTGCTTCCTCGTCGGATTCGGTGACGGCGGCGGCGAGCTTGAGTTGCTCGAACGCTCTGGCGAACTTGGCCGACTCACGAAGTTTGACAGCGAATCGAATTCGTTCATCGATTGTCAGATCGAACTCGGCGGCTTCGGTCCAGGTAGCGATCGCTTGTTCCGGCATTTTGAAGACGCCATAGATTTCCGCGAGCCGTACGAGCGATTGGCGATTGCGACGCGGGGTGGCGGCGATGGACTCCCAGGTCTTCACCGCCTCTTTCGTTCGACCGAGCGACATCAGGTATTCGCCGAGGTATTCGCGGAACTGCGGGTCCTCCTGCGACGCGTCGATGGCTTTGCGATACAACTCAATGGCGTCTTCGGAATAATTGATGGAGCGCATTTGATCGGCGACCAATGCGAGTTTCACCGCGTCATCGGGGTTGGCTTCGGCGAGTTGATTCCAGATCTCCGCGGCCTCTTTCCGCCGAACTTCAAGTGGCGTTTCGGATGCTTCGAGCAGCATCTTTCCCCAGCGAAGGATGTAGTCCGGGTTGCCGGGGTCTTGCTTGGCGAGAATCTTGAGTTGTGACGCGGCGGCGGCGTAATCGAAGGATTGCTGGAGCAGATCGATGAGTGCGAGGCGGACGCTGGCGTCGTTGGGCGCGAGACGGATTGCTGTTTCAAAGGCGCTTCTCGCTTTCGCAAGATTGCCTTCCAGGATGCGGATGCGTCCGAGTCGAATCCGGCTCGCGATGTCTTCTTGTTTCTCGAGAGCCTGTTCGTAGTAGTCGGCGAGTCCTGAATAGTCATTGGAAGCGAGGTAGCCGGCTTCGATTCTGGCGACGACATCCTCATGGAGCCAACTGCCGGGACGAAGCTTCTTGAGGATGGCTTCGAATTCCGCGTTGGCGTCGTCCCGTTCACCGTCATTGCGAAGCATCTCGGCGGCTTCGATTTGAAACTGAATGCGTTCGGAATCGAGTTTTGTGGAAGCGGCGAGCGCCAAGTAGCGGTCGCGGGCGAGCTGAAAACGTTGGTCTCCGGCGAGCGCTTTTGCGATCCGGCCGCCGATCCTTCGGTCGTTCGGAAAGTGCTCCTCCATTTGCTCCCAAACCTTGAGCGCATCGTCTTTGCGCCCGCGTTGACTGAGAAACTGTCCAAGCGTCGTGAAGATCTCCAGGGCGTCGGCGCGGGCGGGACCACAGTCAATGGCGGCTCGCATCGATTGGGTCGCCGCGTCGGTGTGGCCGAGCGCGGCGTGTGCTTGCCCGAGATAGAACGACGCGAGTGCATTGTCCGGAAGACGCTCGGTCGCAGCCTCAAAATGTGGTATGGCTTGTTCATGGTTTCCCCGATGCGATTCGATGAGCCCAAGCACCATGCGTCGTCGTCCGTCCGCCTCGCTGTCGCCATCGGTTTGGAGTCGAGCGAACAGTTCGTCGAGCGAGTCGTTTTGCAGATGGTGCGTGTAGACTCGGGCCACCGCCGTTCCGACCCGAGGTCGAGACAGCAAGACTTCCAAGTATTTTTCGGCGACCGCGTCGGATTCGTCGTCGGTCGACTGGGTGAAGCCACGCCGGGTGCCAATTGATAGCGTCAATAAGACGGCCAATAAAGTGACAAGCCAACCTTTGCTGAATTCCATTCGCTGGTCTCCCTGATACGTGTGTGGCGCGCGGCCCCGCGGCACCCACTAGTTTACGCGAAGCCTCGGGACGTTGGATGGCGGAGATGACGAGGCGCTTGGAGCGTGACGATTTTCGGCGTGAACGGCCGGTGTCGGGGTCGGATCGACCGCAATCACGCCGCGTGCGTGTCATACGGAGCACGGAGCAAGGATGACGATCGCCGAGCTACGCCAGATCACCGAGTTGCTGTCGTAGGCGTCGTAGAACTCGGCTTTTGGCTTGGCGGACCGATGCCTTTGAGAGGTCGAGTTCGTCGGCGATTTGGTCGGTGTGTTGGCCGAGGACCGTCGCTCGCCAGAACGCGTCCCACGTTTTGTCACGAAATTCGACCTTGACCATCTCCATGGCTCGGTGGAGCAGCGCCGACGTATCGCTCGGTTGGCTGGGCGCTTCGTCAGGGAGCGTCGGGTCGGCCAACATTGGATCGGGCAACTGTTGGATCGCTCCGGCCGCCGACGAACCGCCACGCGCGGCGGGTTGCCCGAACTCGCGGCGAAAATAGTCTCGCACTTTGTTGCGTGTGATCTGCCAAAGCCAGCCGCGAAAACCGTTAGAGTCTCGTCGAGGCTGAAACTTGCCGATGGAGCGGTGAACCGAGAGGAAAACTTCTTGGAGGACATCGCCAGTACGCTCGGCGGAAACTCCGGAGTGCAAACACCAGGAGCGGGCAAGCGGCGCGTAAAGATTGATCATTCGATCCCACGCCTGCGCGTCACCGGCTTGGAGACCGATGGCCAAGCTAAGACTCGAGGGCAAGGATTCGTTGGTTGTCGATGAGTCGAGCAATGCGGCAACGGCCTTCAAAAGGGGAGCAATTTCACCGATCCCAGTATGCGCAAGATTTTTGTCACATGCTCACGTTGTTCCTAAAGTGGCGCAAGTTTCGGAGCTCTTTTTGAAGTTGATGAAGTTGGTATGGTTCAAACAACCTGTCTGAGCGAAGAGGAAATGACCGCTTACCTCCGCGGTCTACTTTCTGACTCGGCGTCGGAGTCCTTCGAGCGCCATTTGCAAGAATGCGCGCGGTGCGAATCGTGTTTGGGAAGCTTGGAAGAGTCAGGTGACTGGCTGACGCGTCATTTGACACTCGCGCCGGAGCATTCGGTCGTTGACGCTCGGTGGCAAGGTTGCATGGATCGACTACGTGAGATCCCAGCGCAAGAACATTCTGCCCCGCAGCCCGCGGTTGCGGATTCGCTTCAACCTCAGCGTGTCTATCACTATGAACTGGGGCGTCGAATCGGACGAGGCGGAATGGGGGTGGTCTATCGCAGTCACCACCCGCAGTTGCATCGTCCGGTGGCGATCAAACTCTTATCGGCGACCCGTGCAACGGAAGCGTCGGCGGTCGGACGGTTCCAGCGCGAAATGCGGGCGGCCGGCGGATTAGATCATCCCGGGATCGTTCGCGCGTTGGATGCGGGTGTCTGGGACGGCACGTACTACTTTGTGATGGAGTACATCGACGGGATCGACCTCTCGCGACTCGTGCATCGGTGCGGGCCGTTGGCGGTCGCCGACGCTTGTGCCGTCGTCGTCGGCGCGGCCGAGGCATTGCAATACGCCCATGAGCATCAGGTATTGCATCGAGACATCAAACCCTCGAATCTGATCCTGACCCGCGACGGTACCGTCAAGATTCTGGATTTTGGGCTGGCCCGAGTCGAGCACGGTGACCTCAACGGACACGAGGCGACGACGATGGGGCGTTTGATCGGAACCTTGGACTACCTTTCGCCCGAGCAGGCGTCGGGTGGTCTCCCGATCGATGAACGAAGTGATGTGTACGGTTTGGGCGCGACACTCTATCGCCTACTCACGGGCAAGCCGCCGCACGGGCTGAGTTCAAGTGTGCCGTTGATCAGCTTCCTGAAGCGACTGACCGAGGACGAAGCTCCGCCGGTCAGTGACGCTCGCACCGATATCGATCAACCGTTCGCAGACATGATCGCCAAGTTGGTCGCACGACGTTGCGAAGATCGACCGCGGTCGGCGGGCGAAGTCGCGGAACTCCTGTCGCCGTATTGTTCCGGTTCGAATCTCCAATCGCTAGCGGCGCAGTCGTTGTCGGCGCAGTCTTTTTCAGCGCAGTCGTTGGATGAGTGGTCTGAAGGCATTAGCGGAACGGCCGATCCACTTGCTGCAAAAGAGGCGGCGGACCAGCCTGATGGCGGCGAACAACGAGGACGGAGTGCCTGGCTGCGATCGTTGTTGGTGGGTGTGATGGGCATCGCCGCCGGGTGCGGCGGGCTCCTGTTCTGGCTGAACAACGGCGAGGGAATCATCAAAATCGAGTCGGAAGTCAACGAGGTGACCTTGCAACTCGTCGCGGATGGGGACGTCGCGGAGTCGATTGAGGTGAAATCCGGTGAGGACTCCGTCAGCGTTCGAGTCGGAAAGTATGCGTTGCGACTGGACGGCAAAGTGGACTCGGTGCGGATGGATACCGATGTGGTGACGCTGATGCGTGGTGACACGCGTGTGATTCGAATCACACGTGAGGCTGGCGGCGCGCCACCAGGTACCGAAACGAAAACCCCAACGGAGACCGTTCGGGAAGACTTGGCACGTTTAAACGCCGAATGGTCTCTCGCGGTCGGAGAATTTGGGGAAAGTCATCCGCAAACGGAAATTGCGCAGGCGAATCTCTCGAAGGCGAAACAGGCGATCCTTCGCGCGGTGACCGGAGAAGCGGCAGACGCAAAGACAAACCGCGGAAGAACGTATCAGCAGTGGTCCGAGATCGTGCTGAGAGAAACCGAGCCCTCCACCGTGACCGAAGGCGTTGCGGCGCTCGGGAATCTGAGTTCCAAAGATACCCATCAACAAACGGTGCAAACACTGTTGAAGGTGGCCGAGTGGAACGAGTCTCGCGTCGCGCGATCAAGTGAGCAATACATCGGATGGCTCAATAGGCCGCGGGTTACGACTCGATCCGCCGGGGCGAGTCGTCCGAGGATTCCGAACGCGGAGCAGCGACGCTGGCAAACAAACTACGCCTGGCCATCGAGTGATTGGCAGACCTTGGCGGAGGCCGTTATCGCGTGCCTTCAAAAACTGCCGGTCGCTCACACCGCGGAGGCACTCTTGCAATCCGTTCGTGACGGCGAGTCGGCGGCAGCACAGAACATCTCGCTGGTGCTGATCGCGAAAGCGCAGGACGAAGCGACCGCCAGTGACGTTGAAATCGTTCGCGAGTTGCTCCGATCCGGTGCGTCACCGGAAGTGCGTGCGCTCGCCTGGCACGTCTGGATTCGTCAACTCAAGCAGGACCCGACGGCGGTCTTGGGTGAAGAGGTTTTGTCCGAGCCACAGTCGGTGCGCAAGGCAATCGTTGTCACTTCTTTGTTGGAAGATCGGATCGCCGATGGCATGTTGATAGGCCAACTCGCGGCCGGACTCATGGTCGAAGGAACTAGCCTCTACCATCGCGCGGGAATCCTAGACCTGGTTGAGCGCACGTTGACCGAACCGAAATCGATGGACCAGCAGCAACGACGTGTCCTTCAATACCTCGGCAGCGAACTCGTTCAGCGG
>JBCBLJ010000828.1:0-3699 GCA_038520195.1 Planctomycetota bacterium | reverse complement strand
TGCAAAATAGGATGCCGTATTTCATTCCGAATCCACGCGGGTGCCTAGCGTTTCTCTTCCATCAACCCAACCAAGTTGCCATCGGGGTCGCGCAGGAATCCGGTCCATAACTCGTGGTCGGGCAACCTTGCCGCGAGTTGCGGCTTCCTCTCGGTAACAGCTCCTCGTTCGCAAAGTTCCTCGTATACCGCTGTGATCCCGTCGACACGGAAGTACAAGATTGAATTGGAGCCGACTGCACCGGCTCCTTGAGGCGTTGTCAGCATGATCCGGATGCCGGCGGCGTCCAAGAACGCAAGGTTGTCACCCGGCCGAAAGAGCAATTCAAGTCCTAGCAGTTCATGGTAAAAGGCGAGGGCGGTGTCCACGTTGGAAACGGTGACGGCAATCTGTTGAATTGTCGATAGTTTGGTTCGGTCTGGCACAGCTTTGCTCCGGCCTATGGCGATTCAGCATGCGTTCACTTTATCGCTCGGCGGTACGGGCACGCCACATGGGACGCAGGAACTCGGCGACGATGCGTTGGGTCGGGGCAAGCCGAAGGGAGTCAACGGGAAGAGACGATTGTCACCCATGCGAATTCGCGAGTTTTCTCTCAAACCCGTGTAAGGTATCGCATTCGGGTGTCATTCCCCTGCAACGTCTGACCCCACGCACCCGTCAAAATCCGGAGGTGGCCGCGTTGCTACCTGAGACTCGACACAGTCTGATCGCTCGCTTGGCCCGGCCAGAGGATTCGGCGACGTGGTCGGAGTTCCTGTGCACCTACGAGTCGGCAATTCTTCGGTTTTGCCGCGCCCGTGGTTTGCAAGAGGCGGACGTCGCCGATGTGGCGCAGGAGGTCCTCTTGGCCGTCCACTCGGTCGCGCCACGCTGGCAACCGACGCATCAGAGCGGGAGTTTTCGGGCGTGGCTATTTGAAACCGCTCGCAGAAGCTGTCTGCATGCGATGCGAAAGCGACGACGCGCGACCGAAGACCTCCACGAAGACGCAGTGTCCGAGGGAGCGAGCGATGTGCTGGCTCAGTTGGCCGACGAGGAGCAGAATAGCTGGGAACAGTGGGCATTCTGTGCGGCGGCGAGCGTGGTCCAAAATGAAGTGGAGACTTCGACGTGGCAAGCGTTTTGGCTGACCGCGGTCGAGAATCTTCCGGCATCGGAAGCCGCCGCTCGGTTGCATCTGACGATGGGCAACGTCTACACCGCCAAGAGTCGCGTGCTCGGCAGACTTCGCCGGTGCGCCGGCGAGTTATCGATGAGCGACCGATCGAACATTCAAACCAACCTCGATTCCAGTCCGATTACGGGAGAGCATCGTGACACTGACCTGTGATGAAGCGCTTCGGCAGAACGAACTCTTGATGGAGGGCCTCCCGGTTGCGAATACCGCACTGTTGGATCAGCATCTCGATTCCTGTTCGCAATGCCGTGACGCGATGGAGCAGTCAACCTCGAGCGATCAATGGGAAACCCTCACAGCGGCGCTTCGCGCGGGCGGGCCGATCGACGACAAGATTCCGGCCGAGCATCGACCGTCAGCGGCGAGAGACGCGTTCATCCATTACCTTGCCCCGTCGGATGATCCAGCCTCAATTGGGCGCATCGGCAACATGGAAGTTCGAGGTGTGATCGGATACGGAGGCGCTGGAATCGTCTACAAAGCGCACGATGCGGCGCTCGGACGAAACGTCGCAATCAAACTTCTCAATCCGACTGCTGCCGACCAACCGACCGCACGCACGCGGTTTGCCCGGGAAGCTCGCGCGATGGCCGCGATTCGACACGAGAATGTCGTTCCGGTCTATGCGGTGGCAGATCACGGCGACATTCCGTACTTCGTCATGGAGTACGTGGCCGGTGGAACACTGGCCCAGCGAGTGGCTGACGCGGGGCCGCTTTCGACGCTCGAAACGGTTCGCGTGGGATTGCAAATCGCGCAGGCACTCGCAGCGGCGCATCGACATGGCGTGATCCATCGGGACGTCAAGCCAAGCAACATTCTGTTGGACCCTGGTGTTGAACGCGTTCGCGTCACCGACTTCGGATTGGCCCAGGCCCAGGGGGATCGGCAGGAGACCGAAACGGGCCTGTTGGTGGGAACGCCGCAATACATGTCGCCCGAGCAGGTCCGCGGTGACGAGCTGGATGGGCGGAGCGATCTTTTCAGCCTTGGCAGCGTGATGTTCTTTTGTTGCACAGGGAAAGTGCCATTCGAGTCAAACTCGGTCTATGCGACGATGCAGTCGATTTCGAAAGGCGACGCGTCCGAGGCCAAGGTTGCCAACGAAGAGGTGCCGGAGTGGCTTTCACAGCTGGTCAACCGGTTGCACGAAGTTGAACCGGGCAAACGCATCCAGAGCGCGGATCAACTGGTTGAGATTTTGGAAACCGAGCTCGCGTACTTACATCGGCCTGGCGCGGTTGAGCGACCACGACGAGAGTGGCTCGCGCGGGCACGTTGCGGTTCCCATCGAGTCTGGTTGATGGCGATCCTGTTGTTGGCATTCATTGGCATGACCGCTTGGATGGTGCCTCAGGATGGAAAACGCAAAAAGGAAATCTCGCCGTTCACGAAAGTCGAGTGTCCGACTCCGATGACGGCTGTGGTTGAGTATGACGGACGCAGCTACGACTTGGTCTCAGTGAACGGTCATTCCACCAAAGCGATTTTGACCTACTGCCGGGAACGGTACGACGACTTGTGGGAGAAGCGGTTTGCCGAAGATTTGGTCGCGGTGCTCACGGGATTGGGTGAGGAGGTCAACGGGACGGTCAAACTGGAACTTCGTGAGCCCAAGACGCAGATTGTAATAACGGTCGAAGCCGCCGAGATGACGCGAATGAATCGCCAGTTGGTCTACGCGACACGCAATGGGTTGCCGGTCTTTGGCGGGACCGCCGAGCGACGCGGCTTCCCGACGGTGTCGCCGTTCACCGATGTCAGCCACCCGACCCCTGAGAAAGCGATCGTTCAATACGCCGGACGCCGATACGAATTGGTGTCGATGGAGGGGCGGAAAACGGCAGCGATTCTTCGGTCGTGCCGTCAAGAGTACGGCGATCTTTGGGAGAAACGCTTTGCCGAGGATTTGGTCGAAGTGCTACACCGAATCGGGTTACGGGTCGGGCAAACGGTCGCGATCGAAATTCGCGACCCGGAAACAAGGGTCGTCACAAGCGTTCCGAACGCGATGATGACCCAAGCAAACCGGCGTGCGATCTACCAGGTGAGAGCCCAAAGGGAAGCTGCCGAATCGGCTTCGACCCCCAAAAAAGAACGTCGCGGATTCGCACTCGCGTCGCCATTCACCAGGGTTACTCATCGGTCTCCGGAGACTGCGTTGGTTCAGTTCGAAGGCACGGAATATGAGCTGATTTCGATCGCCGAGATCAAAACGGCGGAGGTCCTTCGGCACTGTCGTTCCAAATATGGAGACGACTGGGACAAGCGGTTTGCGGAAGACTTGGTTGAAGTTCTCGACGGTTTGGGAAAGAAGGTTGTCCAGACCATCGCTCTTGAATTGCGTTTAGTAGAGACGGGGAACACTGTGAAGGTCGCGGCCGCTCCCATGACGAAGGCCAATCGAGACCTGGTGTATCAGTCGCGTCACCCAGCGGACGGGCGCGAGGGGATTAGCTTCTATGATGCGGCAACCGACACGGAGGCTCAACGCGAAGCGCTGCAGCGATTTCACCAAG
>JBCBLJ010000490.1:0-6362 GCA_038520195.1 Planctomycetota bacterium | reverse complement strand
CAAGCGTGCGCGAATCCGAACGACCGGGCCAGACACCTCAGAACTCTTAAACCGGCGCCGCTTCGCTGGTCAGCATTTGGTCGACTTCATTGCTGACGATCACCCCGTAATTGATTGCGCCCAACCAGCCACTCATGATGATGCCGACGCTCCCGGCGTGATACATGCCGCCCACCTGGTTTGGCAAATCACGACTCACCGCGAGGCCTTCGAACTTCGTTCCAAAACTGGCCCCCATCTCGTGCCGGGTGTAGTGGTGGAACGTCCGTGGCGTCGCGGCCTCGGCGTGGTCGATCTTTTCGCGCACGCCGGGGATGTATCGTTCGAGCGCGTCGATCGTCGTCTCAACAAGGTCTTCCTTGCTCCGCTTGTAAGACTCTTCGTCGAGATCAGCCCAGTCGGACCAATTCGCGTTCGTGCTACTAACCACTGCGTACCGCTCCTTCGACTTCCAAGGGCGCGTGCGCGGATAGTAGAAGCTGAATGTTCGGCTGGTGATATTGCGGCTGAGCAAGAGTTCGGTGCGAAAGTCGTCCGCCGTGCTTGTGAAAAACAGGTCGCCGCTACTTTCGTCGATGGTCTCGCCTTCCTTCAACGCCATGTAGACTTGCGTGCTGCTGTTGTTCAGACGCACCGCATTGGTCTGCTCGACGTAAGAGGCATCGAGCTTGTCTTCGCCAATCATCTTCAGGATCGTTGTCCGCAGGTTGGCGTTGCTGACGATCGCGCGACAACGAATGGTCCGCCCAGCGACCTCGACGGCCGAGACGCGCCCGTTCTTCAGCTCGATTCGATCGACGCCGCAGTTGATTCGGGTATCGACACCGTTAGCATCGAGTTCCTTCTTCATGCGTTTGACAAGATCGTCGGTTCCACCCTCGTAGATGTAGACGCCCTTGCTCATGAAGTTACTAAACACGATCCCGTAGGTGATCGCAGGATCTTCGAGGGTAGACCCGTTTGCATAGGTGATCGGTTCCATCAACAAACGAACGATGTCGTTGCGACCCGGAAAGAACTTTTCGAAAAGCTCACCGGTCGTCGTCGACTGGTCATCGTAAAAATTCATCCCACGTGCGGTATCAAAGAACGCCTTGACGTTCTCGGGTTCTTGGCCGAATTGCTCGACAAGCAACCGTGTAAAGTCCTCGCGGTCGAACGTGGTCGTCAGCGAGAACTGCGGGTTGTCGAAACGGATGTTCTTCAGTTGAACGATCCGATCGGAGATGTCGCGGTTCCAGTAGCGGCGGCAGGATTTGATCATTCCATGCGGAAAGCCGTGCAAGGAAATGTCAAACGTGTGGCTGCCGGGGCGAAGAAACCACGTCGCGAGCCCCCCAAGTTTGTAGTGCTGCTCGAGCAACAGAACGCGGTGCCCGGCGCGTCCCAGAATGTTCGCACTGGTCATGCCCGCAAGTCCGCTGCCAATGACCACGACGTCATACTCGTCTTGAACGTCTTTCAGGAAGTCACGCGGCATGGCAAAGGGTCGTCGAATGCAGGACAGAGAATTGGCGACACATCAAGGTCGCAAAACTGTTGCGGCCTGGCTAGAGGCGGTCGAAAACGCCCGACGATTTACAGGTTCCCGGAGTCCGTGCGCCATTGTAGACCGGCCCCGCGCAGACCGGCCCCGCTCAGTCCGACCCGCGCATTCAGGGTCTTTCATCGGGATTGTCCCGCTGCGGGGCAAGTTGCTTGAACATGACGTAGGCGTCGACGAAGCCCTCGACGGGATGATCGAATGCCTTCGGAAGCGTCCCGACAATCTCAAAGCCGAGCTTCTGCCAGAGCTTGATCGCGGTCGTATTGGTCGAAACGACGCAGTTGAAATGCATCGCGCGAAAGCCGAGACGGAGGCCGGTCTCGTGCGAATGCAGACACATCCGTTCGGCTAATCCTTGACCACGTGCGGCGGCGGCGACAATGTAGCCGCAGTTGCAGACGTGCCCGCCTGGCCCTGCATGGTTGGCCTTCAAATAGTAGACGCCAACGACGCGATCCGTTTCGTCGGCGACCACATAGACGTTTGTGCCGCGATCGATCCACGATGCTCTCGCGGCGGATTCGCCAATGTCGGTGTCGACCGCGTAGGTCTCGCCGGCTCGAAAGACCGGTTCGATGAAAGCCCAAATCGACGGCCAGTCCGACTCAGCGAACGGCCGGATCAAAAACGCTTTGTTGGACCAACCGCTCACTTCCCGATGCAGTACAACGCTTCGTCGCTTCGCAGGTACAAATTACCGTCGACCGCTGCGGGCGTCGCATTGAACTGGGACTCATCGAGCGGCGGATTCTGACGAATCAGGTTCATTTCGGGTGTCGCTTCGAAGATCAAGGTCCCACTCTTTCGCGTGACGACGATCAACTCGTCTCCCGAGAGAATTGGCGACGCGTAGACGGGGCGTCCTCCGGACCGCAGGCTCGTGAGGCGGCTCCGTGTCACCGTTTCACCGGTCTCGGCATTCATCGCAAAAGCGAAGCCGCGATCACTGACCCAATACAAGTGACCGTCGTGAAGCAGCGGCGTCGCGACATAACTGCTGTCGCGGGCTTCCCAAAGTCGATGCGACTCGGTGATGTCTTTTCGCCCACCTCTTCGAATAGCGATCGTTTGCTGCTGTGGGTAGCCGCCGAATGTGTACAGTGCGTCATCACCGACCACCACGCTGGGACTGACATTGCCACCGGTGCCAGTCTCGTAATACCAACGTAGCTTGCCGTTCTCGGGATTCATGCCCCACGCCTCACCGGGCATGGCGATCACCGCCTCCATCACCCCGCCATCGCCTTGGACCATCACCGGAGTCGCGAAACAGAGTTCGAGTCGATCGTAGTCGGCTTTCCAGGCTTCGCTGCCATCGGACGTCTTCAAGCCAATGATCGCACGGGCTTCTTCGGAAGCGTTGACGATCAAGATGTCATCGGCCAGCACGAGGCTCGCGCCGCTTCCCCACCGTCGGTTGCTCGACATGTCACCCACTTGCACTTGCCAACGCGGCTTGCCGTCCATCGTCAACGCGACCACACCAGCCTTCCCGAAAAAGGCGTACACGCTCTTGCCGTCGCAAGCGGCGCTGCCGCTGGCGTAACCGTGCTCGGTCAGATAACCCTGGTAGCGGTCTTCACGCTGCGGGGCTTCGACCGAGTGAGTCCAGAGTTGCTTTCCGGTCTTCGCATCGGCGCAGACCAGCATTCGTTTCGCCGCCGCACCGGACTCGCCGGAGTAGCAAGTCACGAACACCTTTCCGCTGTGCACGACGGGTGACGAAGAACCGGCACCGGGAAGGTCCAGTTTCCAGCGAACGTTGGTGGATTCATCCCACGTCGTCGCGACTTCTGTCAGCGCCTTCCCTTGGCCGTCGGCACCGCGGAATCGACTCCAATTCTCGGCGATGCAATGAGTTGAAAGACTGGCATGCAATGAGATCGCAGCCGCGCAAAGACTGATCGTTGACAAGGTGGTTCGCATGGTGGTCTCGAGATGGTTTTGACAATCGGAGCCGGTGACCGACTAAACCCTGATTGTGGACAAAGGTTCCGCCGTTGGCAAAACATCGGTCCGGCACGCGTCACCTCGAACTTGGTTTTTCAAGCCGCGGCTGGCTCGCGACTCTGCCCCGCCACAGCGACGGGGGCAAGCATGTAAAGGGCGTTGTAGACACCCACCGGCTGCTCTCGATTCACGAAATCGGTGTAGAACGAAACCAGTCGGTAGCCGCGGGTGACCAGATAGTCATCCACGGGATGCAGCGTCCCGTTCACGGTTTGATTCGAGGACGCGCAATAGAACTCGAACACAATCAGCGAAATTCGCTTCTCGCAAAGCATTCGATCCGCTCCGCGCAGCATTCGAAGATCGGCCCCTTCGGTATCCACTTTCAACAGATCGATCGAATCCACCTGTAGCTCGCGACAAACCGAATCCAACTTTCTGAGTTGAATCGTCTCGGTGTGATCGAAGAGCCGCGAATCCGCCGAGAGAATCGGCGTGGAGTCACAGGTCGACGCGAGCAAACTCGACGAGAAGACTCGAATCTTCGCTGAGCCATCGGTATCGCTGAGCCCGAACGGAAAGCCTTCAGCGATCCGATGACGTTGCAGGTTGTGATTCAGCGTTTCGAAGGTTGTCGGCACCGGCTCAAAGCAGCACAGTCGCGTGATCGGCATGCGCCGAAGCAGAGTTTTCGCGGTTTGCCCGGTATTCGCCCCGACATCAAAAACGGTCTTGATGGTGTCCAGGTTGGGCAGCCATCCGTGCCGAGCGATTCGCATCGCGTCGTCGACCCAGTCCACGCCCCACTTGGCTTCCTTCGAAAGACGATAACCGGTACATCGCTTGAGGCGATGTCCGACCTGTTCGACGAAGTTCTTGACCCTGCGCACGGCGCGATTCCTCCGGTAGCTTCCTGCTCAGTCGTGGGAGTCGTTGCTACCACGCGGAAATGCTCAAAACCAATGCGTGAAAAACACTCGTGTCGTCGTTCTGCTACGTGAGTTTTTCGGGCAGAGTCGCGCTATGGATCCACCTCCTCGATTCACCGGGCCGTCGAGCGGGCCCCCAGATGGTCCGCGACTCAAGTCTTCGACTCTTCAATTTGAGCCCTTTTTGCCGTCACGGATCGCTGCAGTCCACGTCTTCGAATACGGGTCGCGAACTGCGCCCGGCGTGCAACACACGCAAGCGACAAGCTTTTCAGTGATCCTTGGGCCAAGGCAACGTTGGATGAGAGTTGGACTCCCGGAAAAATGGTCCGCGCGGCGGACTGGTGTAATGCGGTCCAAGCGACGATCGCTCTTGCAGAGTTTGGAACCGCGTCGACTTCTTGCAGCCGATCCTTTCGGGCAAAACCCCTTGCAGCCGCTCGACGTGTCACGCGACGGGCAGGTGTCGCCGATTGACGCACTGCAGGTGATCAATGCGATCGCGCGGGCGTCGGAAGTTGGAATGGCCTCGCCCGAAGACAATGTCGGGACCTTCATTGACGTCAATGGTGATGGCGCAGGAACGCCGTCCGATGCGCTGTCGGTCATCAACGCGCTGGGCGGTCAATCAGCTGTTCTGGCCGTCGAGCTCCAGCAAGATACCGGACCGCCGACAGCGGATCCGCGAGCACCTTCGCGGTTTGATCTGCGAACATCAAACTCCGTCTTCACGGTCAACGTGACGGCGGGCGACTTGGGTGAGCAGCGAATTGAGCTGCGCGCCAACTCCGACGCGGAACAGGACTGGATTGATGTGACGGGTCGTTTTGATGCATCATCGGCTGTCTTCGATCCGCAATCCATGACGGAGATTTTTGGGCAACCACTTGGCGACGGTGACCATCGTATCGAACTTCGGCTGCAAGGAGATGACGCCGTTTCATTTGAGCTAACCATTGACACCATCGCACCAACGATTGAGCAGCTTGCGTTACCGCGCGAAGACGATTCAGGAAACTTGGGCGACTTTCAAACGGTCCATTCGCCCATTCGGCTCCGGGGCGCAACCGAGCCTGAAACGATCGTCCAATTAAACGCCGCAGCACAAAAGATCCGTGATCTTGGAGGACACTTCGAGTTCGGGACGGTTTCACTTTCCGAAAACGACAACCTCTTGATCCTCAACGCGATCGATGCTGCCGGAAACGTCGGTTGGGTCGAGAGAACGGTTCGGCGTTTGACCCCCAATCAGCCCCCCGAGATCGAATCGCTCGCGCCGATTTCAGTTTTCCCCGGCAGCCATTTTGAGGTCGACGTCAATGCATCGGACCCCGAGGGGGCGGCACTACGCTATTCGCTCGATGCCGAGGGTATGCTTCCTCCGGGAGAACTGACTCCCGATGGACGCCTGACGCTGACGCCGCGGCCAGAGGATCTGGGTGAATATGAATTTGACATCGTCGTCAGCGACGGCGAGGCGTCCGCGCGCACGTACGTTTCGCTGCAAGTGATCGAAGACCCGATCACAACGACGCGTTTATCGGGGATCGTTTTGAACACCGAGTCGGAGCCGATACCGGGCATACCGGTCACGATCGGTGCGATTGAAACATCGACTGATGAAAGCGGCCGATTCACATTGGACTTTGGCAACCAGCCGTTTCCCGACGGCAAGCTTGTCGTCCATGCAGACCAGTTTGTCGGCAGTGTCTCCTATCCATCGGTGGCGGAACGCCTCGACTTGGTTTTACCGCATGGACCGTTCGATGACTTTGACAACCAAATTGGACGCCCGATCTATCTGCCAGTTCTAGCCGTTGCCGGAGGAGCCTCGGTCGACCCGGATCAGGTCACCTTGGTGGAGCAACCATTGTCGGTTCCCATCAGTGTGTTCGGCTCGACTTGCACCATCGCCATTCCGCCGCCCGACAATGGTT
>JBCBLJ010000321.1:0-8625 GCA_038520195.1 Planctomycetota bacterium | reverse complement strand
TTTTGGTTCCTGACACCGTTTCCGTAGCCAACCCTAAAAGCGAGCCTGGCCAAAGCACTCGTTCCATCGCCGGCATTGGTCACGTGACCGAACGGTCTTCTATACTGCGAGCATGAAGGACACGAGCCCTCCCGACGATCGGCGTGGTTCCACGTTGGACACGACGCTTCACGAAGGATCGTCGACGGCTCGAAGCCATGGTCGATCGACGATCTTGGATGTCGTGCGCCAGGCGCCGATCGGCCCGCTGTCACCGTTGATCGCAGGATTGCTCACCATCCTGTTGTTCGTTTCGACGTTGTATGTCGGTTGGATGATTCGCGAGAGCATTCGAACCAGCATCCGCGATTCGCTTGAAACAGTCTTAGCGGCCAACGTCGCGGCGCTCGAGCTGTGGCTTGCCGACCAGCGGGATGAAGTCGAACAATTGGCCGATGAAACCGGCGTCGAAGCGGCTGCTCGCGCGATCTTGCTGGGCGGGGCATCCACTGCGCAAACCGACGAGCGATCGGTCGTCATGCCCGAACGCACCGAGCGTCTCGTTTCCGCAGGCTACCTTGGTTGGGTTCTGCTCGATCCGCTCGGGAATGTCGTGAGGTGCAGCGATCAACGCTTCGAGAATCAGCGTTTTCCGATTTCGCGGGAGGTGATTCGCAAGCTTGAGTCGGGTCGGGGCGCCATCTCGATGCCCTTTGAAATCGAAGGACGCGAAGGCCCAGCGGACTCAAGTGCCTTGATGTGTGCCGCCGTTCCGATTCATTCGGAGTTGAAACGAATCGGCATGCTAGCGCTGGTGATTGATCCAGGGCGACAGTTCACCGAAATCCTAACCATCGCGCAGATGGGTGACAGCGGTGAGACGTACGCGTTCGATGTAGATGGCGTTTTGATTTCGCGGAGCCGTTTTGAAACGCAGCTCCGGCGCGGCGGAATTCTAAAGCCCGGTGAAGCCAGTCCGCTTAAGGTCTTGATTCGCGATCCCGGCGTCGACATTCGAACAACGTCTGTCGCGGGTGCGAATCCTCAAACGTGGCCGATGACTCGGATGGCGGACAATGCGACCCGCGGAGGAGAAGGTGTAGACGTCATCGGCTATCGAGACTATCGCGGTGTCGAAGTCGTGGGCGTCTGGCGTTGGCTCCCCGAATACGACTTCGGAGTCGCGACGGAACTAGATGTGGACGAGGCTTTCGAACCCTTGGCCATTTTGCGGCAAGCATTCTTCACTCTGTTTGCTCTCGTGACGGTCGTTGGCGTCACGCTGTTTGCGATCGCTTGGATCACGCGGGCCACCGAGCCGCCTGAGAATACCGATGACCTACGCCGTCTGGGGCATTATTCGCTTGGCCAGAGGATCGGGCGAGGCGGAATGGGGACGGTGTACTTGGGCGAGCATGGGCTACTTCATCGAAAAGTGGCCATCAAGGTCTTGGAGAACGCCGACGCGACCGACCGGACGCTGGCCCGTTTTCGTCGCGAAGTCCAACTGACGGCCCAACTCCAGCACCCCAATACCATCGAGATTTATGACTTCGGTCGCACCGAAGATCGGACGTTCTTTTATGTGATGGAATTCGTTGATGGAATTTCGTTAGAACAACTGGTCGGCTACTACGGCCGCCAGCCGGCGGAGCGAGTGATTTATTTGATGTCGCAGATCTGCGGCTCCATCGCAGAGGCTCATCGATCTGGCATGATCCATCGGGACATCAAACCCGCCAACGTACTTTTGACGGCACGAAGTGGAATCTTTGATCTGGTGAAGGTGCTCGACTTCGGTTTGGCCAAGCAGGTCGACCACGAATCGATGCAGCTCACCCGCGTGGACTCACTCACCGGAACACCGCTTTACATGTCGCCGGAGTCGATTCGCGATGCGTCCACGGCGGACCAACTCAGTGACGTTTACTCGATTGGCGCGGTCGGTTACACGCTGTTGACGGGTGTCGCACCGTTCGACGGCGACACCTCCGCGGACGTTTGCGCGAAAAAACTTCACCAAGAACCACCGCGTCCCGACGAACGAATCGGTGCGGACCTTGTCTCGGATTTGCAGCTTGTATTGCTGGACTGTCTCAGCTTGGACCGGCATCGACGACCAGGATCCGTCGAGGAACTGGTCGCACGCCTGATGGGATGCCGAGACAGCGTCGGGTGGAACCAGCACGATGCGGCGCTTTGGTGGAGTGAGATTTTCGATGGGCCCTACCTGGACGAAATGGATACCGACGATGAACATTCTTCCGCAGACGGGACCAAAGGCGACACCGCGGTGAGTGACAAACCTCGGGGCGAAAAGCGACTTAGCACGGTCGCGTAACCGCCTCGCCGCGGAATCACCGCCGGAGACTGAAGCATGGCTCATCTTGAACGAACCAAGACGCCTTTCCATCCCACCTCAACATAGACCGCCAAGCGTGTTCGGCTCCAAACATCGCAAGAACCCCCCCGAGCTCGATTGGCCGCGTCTACTCGGGTTGCTCGAGGACGAGCAAGAGCGTGCCGCCGTGGAAAGACTGTTCCCTGAGCGGCGGTCGGCCAGCTATCTCGATTCGCTTCGCAGGATCGATCCCAACTTGGCCAACGAGGCGATCGCTTTGGGACGGCAGGTCGAAGCCGGCACTCGGCTGGCCGAGTTTCCGACACTGGCAATCGCCGGCATGCTCAACAGCGGAAAGACGAGTTTGGTTGCTTCGATGCTGAGCCCCGCGGGCCGAGCCCGGACACTTCGCGGTGTCGCCAACCGACACGGCACCCACCGCTTTGTCCTTTGGTTGCCCGCGACTTGGCGTGAGGAACCTTCACTTTGGGAACTCCTACTGGAGGACTTTGGCAACGCCGTCGGTCATGCCCCCGAACTGCTCAGTGAAGATGTCGACGACGCCCACGAGCAATACAACAATCGCTCCGGCGGTGCGGATGCACTGGGCGTCCCGTTGGTGGCGACCGATCCAGCGCTCAATGACCTGCGGGTCGGTTTGCTGGACTGTCCCGATATCGTATCCGACGAAGTCTTTGGCGTCGGTTCACCGGAGCAACGACGGGACTTGCTCGGCAAAGCCGCCACGTTTTGCTCCGCGTTCTTGATCGTGTCGACGCCGAGTATGGCCCGCGACCGAACCCTCGGCGAAATCCTGCAGACCGTCTCGGACCTGATGCCGGGCGTCCCACGTTATCTCGCGGTGAACAAGATTCGCGACGGACAACTCGAAGACGTTTTGGAGTCGTTCGAACCCCAGACGAATAAGTATGACGTCAAGCATGTTTACGGGGCGTATGACTTTGAGATTCCGACGTGCCGAGAGCTCATTCCGCCCGCGCCGCACGAGCCATCGGCGGACGAAAACCCAATGCCGGTGTTCTTTGAAATCGATGTCAAGAACCAGAACAATGTGGCGGCCGCAATCGCCCCGGACCGAATGCTGACGCGGCTTCCCGCCGAGTTGGAACGTCCCGAGTCTTCTCATCGATTCCTTTTGGGACGACACGCCGCGCTACGCCGAACACTGCTCGACAAAGGGATGACGCGACTTGAAAGCGACGCAGATGAGTCAGCTCACCTCACCGGGCGAGCCCAAAAGACGGTGCTCGACACCACCATTAGCCTTTTCACCAAAACCGAGGCGGGTGGCTCGATCACCGAGGTTCGCATGCATCAATCCGAACGGATTGTTCGCCAGATGGCGGATGCATTTTGCGAAGCCGCTCCTTGGTACGCGCGATGGGGCGTGCGAATCAACACGTTTATCCAAAAGCGAGCCCGCGCGGCGACCGACTTGATCAAGCAATACACGCCGACGGCGGTGACGGAGAAGTACGCCGAATCGATCAAGCAAAAATTCACGTCCCGCAAGGTGGGGCACCTCGTTGATCCCGAAGAACTCGATCTCGCGCTTCGTCGATTCGGCGCCGCTTTGACGCTTCCGCATTGGTTCGGTGGGACGACTGAGCCAAAGGATGAACCCGCTTGGAATCAAGTTCTTGGCGAGACGCTACGACTCTTTGACGCGAAGGATCGTGTCCAGTTCGATGAAGCCCAGCTGGAAACGGTTGCCGCTGAGATGTGGGCACAGATCCCAAGGCACAAGAAACTGGCGTACGGTTTGACGCCGCTGGCGGCAATGCTCGCGACCTTCGGGAGCGTGCTCATGATCCCGTTTGATTTTGGCACGTCCTCCTTCATGATCGCCAACGCGTCCATTGTCGAATTACTGGCCGCCGCCGGGCTGACCGCGTTCTCCGCCTATTGGGCCGGTGGCAAAAGCGCGCAAACACTCAGCACTCAGGCCGCGGTCGAACAAATGTCGTTGTTCTATGCGATTCTGTGCCAGCAGATCGGGGTGGCCCCAGCCGATCCGTTGCCCACCATTCACATCAAACAGAGTTCCTTCCAATTCCCCGTGTCCTTGGAAGACGGTCGTCCCGATACCGGCACACCGGTGCTCGCTGTGTACGGTGTTCGCAAGGGTTTTCGAAAAGAACTGACGAAGGCACTCGAATAAAATAGGCTGGGACGCCTGCGATAGGTTTCCTTTGAAAACAATCTGATGCTGCAAACGCAATCCAATGAATCGGAATCGAGTGGCGACGCCTTCACTCGTCGTGTCCGCCGTGCGGCGCGAGCCGTACTGGGCAACGGCGAGACCGGTCGCGAAGTCATCTCACTTTGCGAGGACCATCATCACGCACGCGACCAGATCCTTCGTGACCGCAGTGGCGGCGCATTGGTGATCGCCGTGGTCGGGGCCACCGGACAGGGCAAGTCTTGGCTTGTCAAGCAAGTCACACGACGTTCGCCCGCGTCGGATTCCATTCGAAGCGGTAACCGCCTGGACGAAGCCACCGAACAGCTGGTGTGGGTCGGACCCGAGCCTCCCGCCGACCTCGACCAACGCTACGAGATTTACATTCGCGTTTCGAAGGACGAAATGGAGTCGCTCGGCATGCCGTACATGGTGGTCGATGCCCCGGGGGCAACCGATGAGCGACCGGCCATTGCTGCCGTGGCCGAGCGTGCCCTGTCGCTCGCGTCGGCAGTGTTGTTGGTCGTCTGCCGCGATCAGATACGGGGTAAAACGCCAAGCCATCTGGCCGTCGGTAGCGAAGGAACCATCGTCATTCCCGTCATCAACATGATCGGCAATCGAGATGAAGAGTTGGACGTCGATGTGGACGCCTTCCTCGCCAACCTTCGCAACCAAGCGCCGACAAGCATCGTTGCGGCACCGATCTTGATCGAAGACTTCGCGATCACCGGCCGCGACGCCACGACGGTCGGAACCGAAGCGGCCGAAGAGCTCGCGCGTCGATTGAAGTCAGAATTAGAAGCCAACCCCGATAGCGATCGACGTCGACATTCGCGATTGGCCGCCCTGGACGGTCGATTCCGAGCTGCACTCAGCGGTCTTCTCGCGGACCAGCTTCCCGGCTTGACCACCGCCGTCAATCGCTTGAATGACGAAGCGCGCAAACTGCCGGGCGAAGTCGCTCAAACATTGATCGGAACATCCGGCCCGATGCAGGCCGCCGTGCGAAGTCGGTTGCGACTGAAGTTGCTGACTCATACCGGCGCGATCTGGTTCCCGTTTCGTTCGATTCTTGGGACGCTCAATCTGACTCACGGCGCGTGGGATCGCGTTGTGATGTCGCTGTCCGGTTCGTTGCCGTCGCTGGTGAGCACGATTTGGACGTCCACCCAAACCATGCTCAGTGATCGCGATGCGAACGACGAGGTGCGCGACGGGATTCAGCGCCGCAGCGCCGCCGCGGTGACCGATCGCCTGGGTCCGCTCGCCTCACAGTTTCGAGATGAACTCGCGAGCCTGCGTCGCACCGTCGCGTCGGACGCCGAAGCCTTGCATTCGACAAGCGGCAACGTCGCTTCACTTGCCGGCACCGAAGCATTGGCCGAACGATCGCACGCGATTTTCGAGGAAGCGATCGAGTCCAACGCGGTCCGTCGCGGCACCGCCGTGCTCTTGGCTGCCATCGGGACCGCAATCTTTTGGGCCTTGATGGCTGGCCCGTTCGTCGCGCTCTACTCCCAGTATCTCGGCGCCAGTTTCGACACGCTCTTCGACGGGAAAGCGTCGATGGAGCACTTTCCCACGCCCGAGTTCTCGACCATCACCACCAGCCTGCTGCTCTCGCTTTTGCCGACCTCGATCTTTGCCATGATTTCGCTTTCGATTGCCCAGTCCACCGCGAGAGTCGAATCGGCGGTGGCAATGATCCGAGATGGGCATGATCAAGCGATCGCCGAGCTACATCGTGATCGTGTCTTGCGATTACGCTGGGACGACCCGTTGCTGACCGATGCGGAGTTCCTCGTTTCCGCGGGAACCGACGCAACGGAAACTCGATAGACTATCCTGCGTCTCTCCCCAGCGTGCTCCTCTCCCAGGTCTCACACCATGCCGCTCCCTGTTCGCCTTCATTGGTCCCTGCTCCTGTTCGCTGTCGCGTTGCCCTCGACGTTGCTTGCACAAAGCGATCGGCCCAACATTATCTACATCATGTCCGATGACATGGGGTACTCCGACATTGGCTGCTACGGAAGCGAGATCGATACACCCAATCTCAACCGGATGGCCGAGAACGGGCTTCGTTACACTCAGTTTTACAACACCGCCCGTTGTTGCCCAACGAGAGCTTGTTTGCTGACCGGGCTCTATCCGCATCAGGCCGGCGTCGGGCACATGATGAGCGACCGAGGTTACGATGGCTACCGCGGCGATCTGAATCGCAACTCCGTCACCATCGCCGAGGTGCTGCGGACTGCCGGCTACCGAACGTATCTCTCGGGAAAGTGGCACGTCACCAAAATGATCAAGCCCCAAACCGAAGCGGACAAACACAATTGGCCGCTCCAGCGTGGTTTTGATCGTTTTTATGGAACGATTCACGGCGCCGGAAGCTTCTTTGATCCCAACACCCTCACGCGTGATAACCAGTACATCTCACCGGTCACCGACCCGGAGTATGGTCCCGAGCAACAAACCAACGGCACGTTCTACTACACCGATGCGATCGCCGACCATGCCGTTCGGTTCATCAATGAACACCACTATCAAACGGGCGACCAGCCGTTCTTCATGTATGTCGCTTTCACCGCGGCGCACTGGCCGATGCATGCCCTGGATCACGATATTGCGAAGTATGCCGGAAGGTACGATGCGGGCTACGATGCGATCCGCAAGGCGCGCTACGCGAAGATGATCGAACTGGGCGTCATCGACGAAGCCGCGACCCAAAACTGGCCACTCGAGTCGGGCTGGAAAGAGAAGGAGTTTTGGGACTGGGACAAACGGAACATGGAAGTCTACGCAGCGATGATCGATAGCATGGATCAAGGGATCGGCCGCATTCTCGAGTCGCTCAAGGAGACAGGCCAATTCGAGAACACATTGGTCTGTTTCTTTCAAGACAATGGTGGATGCGCCGAAGCCTACGGCAGACGCAGCGATGGAAAACCTCGCGCCGATACGCCGCCGCTGCCGCCGTTGGACGATGACTATTTGCAACCCGATATGCAGCCCAAACAAACGCGTGACGGCTTCCCAGTTCGTGTCGGCAAGGGCGTCATGGCCGGAGGACCTGATACCTACATCGGTTACGGCCGCGGTTGGGCGACCGTTTCGAATACGCCGTTTCGAGAATACAAACACTGGGTTCACGAAGGCGGGATCTCAACGCCGTTGATCGTCCATTGGCCGAACCAAGTCAAGCGACACGGTGAATTAGAAGACACGCCGGGTCACTTGATTGACCTCATGGCAACGGCGGTCGATGTGTCCGGTGCGGAATATCCTAAAACGTTCCATGGCGGAAAGTCCATCAAACCCATGGAAGGCGTCAGTCTCGCTCCGACGTTCGCGGGGAAGGCGATTGAACGTCAAGCGATCTACTGGGAACACGAAGGCAATCGAGCCATCCGCGTTGGCGACTACAAGCTTGTTGCCAAGGGAGCGCAAGGAAAATGGGAACTGTTCAACCTCGCGAATGACCGAAGCGAGCAAAACGATCTGGCGAGCAACAAACCCGGACAAGTCAAGCGGCTCGCAGCAATGTGGCAAGCCTATGCCGAGAGGGCAAACGTCCTGCCACTGAATCCCCAAAAGCCGAAGGCAAAGAGGCCCAAGGGTGAGAAGGCAGGAGCGAAAAAGCCCTAGCGCTGCGGGAACGAAGTAACGCAGCGTGAGAAACGTCTACCAATGAGCTTCACCCTCCCGGATGGATGGGCCGGTCGCGTTCGATCACGCGAAAGTGATCGAAACGCGGTGAGCGCGACATCGATCACCGACTCCTCGCTGTGATCGACTCTCCCTCACGCGAGAGTGAAGCGAATTTACAACTCCAAGCGACATCCATGATTCCAGCGGCACCAACCTGGACAGGGCCACGAGAAGGTTTTCGAATCGGTCGACGTTGATCCGGTGCTGTGGTTGCCCTCAGGTGTTGATCGCGATCAAGCGACGAAAACCGCTGGATGACCGCTGCACCTAATTCGCTCGCTTGCCGAGGCGAACCAACGACTGGATCGTGAACAGGACCGAGCGGATGAATTCGATCGATTTCGTCTTGCGGTTCGCGCCCCAATCCGAATCCGCGTTCACGAACAACTCA
>JBCBLJ010000528.1:0-5988 GCA_038520195.1 Planctomycetota bacterium | reverse complement strand
CGTCCTCGAGCCCCGGCACCCGCGTCGGAGAGGGGATCGCGTTTTCAAGTTCACGATACCGCTCCATCAACGGCCGTGTTTTCGGTAACGTCTCCAACTCGTTCGGTAGCACGCGTTCTCGAATGGCAACATCCAAAAGCATCGCTTGCGCGTCGCTCGCTCGATTGTCGCTCCATGCTTCAATCGCCTCCCGAATCGCCGACGTGAAGCGGCTCGCGACTTGCTCGAGCGATTCTGGCGGCTTGCGATCGTTCGCTTCGAAAATTGGGATCAGAAACTCGCGAAACTCCTGAGGCGACGGCTCGCCTTTGGCGATCAATCGAACTTCGCGAACGCCAAACCATGAACGGGCCTGGTCCGAATACAGCAGCGGGGCATCTTTGGCGGCTGTCAGTTCGACGTGGATATTTTCACCGGTCCAATAGTCCAAATCGTACTTTTGCCAGCGCCACGAATTCGTTGCTTTGCCAACCGGATAGACGGTGCCGTTGCGAGGATAGTCACGGACGACATACCGCGCCGACGCGCCTCCATCACCAATGATCCGCATCCAGAGTTCCGAATCCTGCTCGAGCACCACGTCGGGCGATGTCAGCCGCGCGGGATGCTTGTCCGAGATCGAGTGCGAGTAAAGTCCGCGAGGATAGATGCCGATCACGGCGCGATCACCGCTCGACGCGATCGCGAATGACGTTTCCTCGTCGAACGCGGTGAATCCCGTTCCCGCCCGATTCCAGCCTTCCCGATCGCTTGCGCGAGCAAAGTCCCACCGCCGGAGTGCGTCTCTCTGCTCAGACGCTTGCCACGTTTTCCGCTCCGTCTCAAACGCCATTCGCTGCCGGTCCCATGCCGCCGGCAATCTGTCGGCACGGCGAAGTGACTCCATCACAGCAAGCAATCCCGCGGGCGTCTTCTCCCGTTCGTCCCACTTACCGCGGGAGAGCCTCGCCGCGAGCCCATGCGCGGCCGCCCGCCAATCCTCCGCCAGTGACTTGCGAATCATCGTTTTCAGGCGCCGCAGTTCCACCAAATGCAGCTCTTCGCGTTCAGGCAAATCGATCACCGTTCTCGATGGCCGGCAGGCCGCTAGCACGCCGAACATCGCGTAGTAGTCTTTCTGACTGATGGCATCGAACTTGTGATCGTGGCAGCGGGCGCAAGAGACCGTCAATCCGAGAAAGGCTTTTGAGAAAGCATTGATTTGGTCGTCCGTAAACCGAACGCGTTCATCCAGCGCGTCGGTCGGCGCGAACCCATGAAAGACCATGCGAAAGTGAGCCGGACCGATGGCCGATTCGTTGATGCCCAGTTCCCTATTGATGCGCGGCTTCGCAAGCAGATCGCCGGCAACATGCTCTCGAAGCAATTGGCTGACCGGGACATCGGCATTGAGGGCACGAATCAAATAGTCTCGATAGTGCCACGCGTTGGCGATCTCGGGATCGCCTTCGCTACCGTGGGAATCGGCGTAGCGAATCCAATCCATCCAGTGACGCGCCCAACGTTCGCCGAACTCAGGACGATCAAGTAGGTCGTTAACGAGTTCCGTGACCGCAGCGTCCCGACCCTCGGCGGCCTCGATTCTCGCCGCCCATCGCAGCGATTCCTCGGGGGCGGGCGGCAATCCGATCAAATTCACGAAGAGACGGCGGACGAGTGTTGTCACATCGGCCGGGCGACTCGATCGAAGTCCAGCATCGTCAAGTTTGCGCTCGACAAAACCATCGATCATGGTGCCGTGATTTAAACCGGGCGGTGTGACGTCGCGGATCGGTTGAAAGCACCACCACTGTTTTCGACGATCGAGTTTCGTCTCCCATGCAGTGGCTTTTGCAAATTCGTCCTCCGAAGGCGGCTTGTCGCGGGGATCCGTCGCGCCGTCGGCGATCCACTTTTCGAAGTCGGCGATCACCTGGTCGTCCAGTTTCGGACCACCCTCGGGCATCTCCAGGCCCTCGACTTCGTGCCGAAGGATGGCAATCAGTCGGCTGGCCTTCGGATCTCCGACCTCGATCACGTTTCCACCGGTGCCTCCCTCCAGCAGGGCTTCGCGGTGGTCGAGTACAAAGTCTCCCTCGGACGCATCGACGCTGTTGTGGCACTCGTAGCAGCGTTCGATCAAGACTGGCCGTATCCGCGACTCAAAAAAGTCTCGCTTTGCTGCGTCGGTTTGCGGCAAAGTCTGTGCCAACACTTGGCCACAGAAATGGGGTGTCGAGACCGCGGCAACGGCCGCAAAGAGATGGACGGCGCGCATCGTAGGATTTGGGCGGAGGAGGAGCTGGCGGGTAACCCATTGTAGCACGATACGCCCGCGAATTCCCGCCGCACCCCCTACGCGTCGTCCTTGACCGGACGCTTCCAGATTCCGCTGACGAACAAAACGAGGCCCGCGACAACGGGTGCACAGACGGCGACAAAAACCCCCGTCCGAAGATCGAATTGCTGGACCAACCAGACGCCGGCGATGATCACGGCGCCAAATGCGAACAGTATCCCCGCGATCCACCACCGTTGCGCCCGCCGTGACATGGGTTCCGGCGGCAACTTCTCGATGAAACCGGCGGGCGGTTCGGCAACGGAGTCCAGCGCTTCATCTCCTTCGTCCAGGGCCGCACGGAGTCGAACATGGTATTCGAGCAAAGGTCGGAGATTGATCGCGACGGCTCGCTGATTGATCCACCACACCCAGATCAACACGGAAAGGATGACTGTCTGGTAGATCACAAAGACCACGCGACTGGTCGCGTCGAAATTCCAGTCGTTGGCTCCCATCGGAAACAACACCATGGCGACGCCCAGAGGCAACTCGTACCACCAGACGATGTTAGTCAACAAGAAAACCTGTCGCTCGAGGAACTCGATCTCGGCCTCGACGTAGCCCCGAAAACTCAACCCCGGCGGCTGCATCAGACGTCGACCCCACCAGAGACAGATTGGAATCAGGATGCACCCCAGGCATCCAAACCCGAGTGAAATCCGCATCGTCCAGTTTGTCGCGAACGCAAGCCCTATCGCCATCGCGACCAAGAATGCCGCCGCCACGGCGGTCTCGACACCGTCACGCTGAAGGATCACCGAACGGATACGCGCACTTCCCTTGTAGAAGCGTTCGCAAATCGCTTCGAAGCGACTGCTTTCGATGCCACGTTCGGATTGCCACGCCGTTTTGAGCTCCTCAAGTCCCATCATTCGCCTCCCAGTCACGAAGCCGGACTCGGATCCGCGATAGCCGCGTTCGAATCGCTCCCGATGTCATCCCCATCGCCTCGGCGGTTTCTTCGCTCGTAAGATCTTCGAGATACATCAGCAAGATCGCCCGATCCACTTCGGTGAGCGTTGAGAGAAACCGTTCCAAAAGCGCGACTTCATCTGAAAAATACCGCTGACCCACCAACGCGTCGGTGCCGTGACGATGCTCCGGAGGCATGCGTTTCTTGCGCCGTGTATCCCGCTTCCAGGAGAGCGCCGTGTTGAGTGCGATTCGAAAACACCACGTGCTTCGTTTTGCCCGCGAATCGTAGTCCGGAAGTGCACGCCAAACTTGCATCAGTATTTCCTGCACCAAGTCTTCGGCACTCGGTCCGGCATAGACGCGCGCCAGCCGACCGATTCGATCGCGACTCTCATCCACGATCGCTCGAAACAGCGATTCCCGATTGGCGTTGTCGTCTCGTGTCACAAAAGGCTCAGTCTCCGCGCGTGCCGGAATGTTACGAGGCATCGAGGTTCTAAACGCAACGCGCTGCCCGAGGGGTCCACTCCGGAGCGGGGATCGAAGACGGAAATCGTGTGTTTCGATGCCAATTGGCACTTCGGTGAGTGGAAATGCGTTCCCTAACGGGTTTAGTCTTGCGGTCAACCTTTTCTCGCTTTTCACCTGCGAACCCGATCATGCTCCGTCGATCTTCTCACATCACGCACTAAGCGCTGCTGTTCATCATCCTGGTTCTTTTTGGCCCCGGCCATTGCCGGGCGGAAAACGTCTTGCTGTTGATCGCGGACGATTTCGGCGTCGACTCCTGTGGCCTCTACGCCGGTGCCGGTGCAGCACCGACGCCGAACATCGATGCACTCGCGGCGGGAGGGATTCGGTTTACAGAGTTTTGGGCTAACCCAATTTGTTCGCCGACTCGCGCCGCGATTCTGACCGGTCGCCATGGATTTCGAACCGGCGTCGGTAGCCCGACCGGCAATCACCAAATCGGGCTCAACGAATTCACTCTTGCGGATCTTGCCAATGCCACCGGCCACCAAACCGCGTGCATCGGGAAGTGGCATTTGTCCGGCAACCAGAATGGCGGAAACGACAATCCGAACCTGATGGGATTCACGACCTATTCCGGCGCGACCGGTGGTGGTGTCCCCGATTTTTTTAGCTGGAACAAGGTGACCAACGGGGTGATGTCATCGGTCACCAACTACGCCACCACGGAGACCGTCGACGATGCGGTCGACTGGATCACGGCGCGAGGCGTTTCACCCTGGTTTTGTTGGGTCGCGTTCAACGCACCTCACACTCCGTTTCACCTGCCACCCTTGGACCTACATAGCTACGACACGCTGCCGGGCACCGCGGCCGACATCGATGCCAACCCGCTGCCATACTACCAAGCCGCCGTTGAAGCGATGGACACCGAGATCGGTCGACTGCTGAACTCGATCGATTCCGATGTGCTAGCGGAGACGACGGTGATCTTCATCGGTGACAACGGCTCGCCCGGCCAGGTAGCGACCGACTTTGAACGGGGGCAAAAGGGACAGTTGTTTCAAGGCGGCGTGCACGTGCCATGTATCGTTGCGGGTGCATCGGTCGCGGCGCCGCTTGGAAGAACCAGTGACGCGAGACTGCATGTGTCCGACTTGTTCGCGACGATGGCGGAAATGATGGGCGCAGAGATGGACACGGTGTTGCCCGACGGAGTCTTGATTGACTCGCGGTCATTTCGCCCTTACCTGCTGGACGCCAACTTGCCGGTTTTCCATGACGTCGCGTTCGCCGAGCGGTTTACTGTCGACGGGGCGAATCAAGACGGGAAGACCGTTCGGAACGAGCGGTTCAAGCTAATCCGACTCGACAACGGTTCGGAACGGTTTTACGACTTGCTCAACGACCCGCTTGAGTCGACCAACCTCGGGATCGGCAACAACAACGGTCCACGAGCGCAAAACTACAACGCGCTGACCGCGTTCCTCGACGGGTTGCTCGCCTCACCATCGGCTCCGCGCGTCGAATCAGTCGTCCCCAACGGTGGCGACGCTCAGCGTTCCATTTTCGAAAGCTTAACTCTAACGTTCGACGGCCCGGTTGCCATCGACACCGCAAACGGATCGCCGCTGACGATTCGCCACCGGGAAAGTAGCGAGCTCGTCGATCATGATCTTGAGTTGGAACGGGTGGACGGTAAGACCCAAGTCACCGTGACGTTCTTGCCCGGAAACTCGGTGACCGATCGCGGCGTGAACTTGGCTTCCTTGGACGACGGAAACTATGACGTCACCGTGGACGCCTCCAAGATCACGCTGGACGTGCAAACACTCGATGGGAATGGCGACGGCGTTGGTGGGGACAATCACGTTTCCGGCGATGCGGCCGCGGACGGATGTTTCCGACTGTTCGGCGATTCCGATGGCGACCGAGACGTCGACGGGCAAGACTTCGGACGGCTGTTCGACACGTTCTTTCGATCTCTCGGCAAAGCCGGCTTCAACCCCTCGTTCGACTACGACGGCGACAATGATGTCGATGGGCAGGACTACGGCCAATTCGCGACGCGTTTCTTTCAGGTGCTCGGCTTTTAGTGCACCAGGCTTTGGCGCGCCAGGCTGCTAGTGGTCCGTTACAGCTTGACTTTAGGGTTGGCTACGGAAACGGTGTCAGGAACCAAAAACCAAATGGCCCGTAGGGTGCTTCGCATTTTTGGTTCCTGACACCCTTTCCGACCAATCGGCTCACCCCAAGTTTTAGGTGTCATAGGCCACTAGCGG
>JBCBLJ010000600.1:0-5304 GCA_038520195.1 Planctomycetota bacterium | reverse complement strand
CTGTTCATGACTTGCACCCTCGAAGTAGTCGCTCATCTTTTGTTCGGTCGGCTGTGCCGTGACTGCCGTTGGACCCGTTGGAACCGCTCGATGGGGAACCCGACCAAGCGTCGGGCAACATCGATCCGTCGGTCCGACCTGACCGATCATGTAATTCTCGGGGCAGCACCGTTCGAGCCGCTTTTGGCGTTCACGATCTGTTCGAACCGCCGTCCTCGCGTCGCGCGACCGCCGGCTTTCCAAGCGGTTGGCGATATAGAATTCGATGTCGGTCGGCTCATAAACATCGGAACCCGGTAGTGCGGGGCCCTCGCAGCCGTCGACGGGGGCAACGAGATGCGGCGTTACCAAAATGACCAACTCCAGTTCGCCGCTGCTGCTGCGTCGCACTCCACCGGTGGTTCCGATGATCGGCAGGTCGCCCCAGAACGGAACGCGATCGGTGCTCGCTCCGTAGTTTGTTTGTAGCAATCCGGCCACGGCGATGGTTTGTCCGCTTCGCAACTGAACCGACGAGGAGAAGTTTCGACTGTTCAAACCGGCGACTCCTGTTCCCGCGCCGCCGCCAGCACCACCACCGATGGTGGCACCCAGCGATTCGTCGCGAGTGCTCACCTCGGCCTGAATATCAAGTCGGATAACGTCACGTTCTTGGATGAGTGGAGTGAATTGCAGCTGCACACCAAAGGGAACAAATGAAACTCCCTGCAAGTTGTTTCCACCGCCGCCGGCACCGCTGATGACCGGCACAGGGAACTGGCCGCCGGCTTGAAAGTTCGCCGCGACTCCGTTCATCGTCACCAGGTTCGGTTCGGCAAGCGTCTGAGACAGGTTCAGCGTGCGAAGCGCGTTGATCGCCAGTTGGACGTTGCCCACATCCAGGTTCGCTTGAATGTTCGCAGTGGACGCGCCGCCAGTCTGCAGCAGACTTCCGGTCGTGTTTGAGAAGACGGTTCCTGAATCGTTGAGCGCATCGAAATTAAGGCCGATACTTCGCGCGGCATCACGGTTGACCTCCGCGACGGTGACTTTCAACATCACTTGTTGTTCGCCCACGACTTTCAATTGGTTGATGATGCCTGCGGCGGCCAGGGCTCGGAAATCAATCAGGCGGTTTGCGAACTCTGCCCCGCGCTCGGCTTCGAGACGCTCGTCGGTCGTCGAGAAGTTCAGCTCGGTGGCAAAACGCGGCGTTTCCACGTTTCGACCAAGACCGCGCGTGCGTCGAGAACCAAGCAAGACATTTAGAATCTGCGACATTTCAAGGACGTCGGGAACTTGACCGCTGACGATCAAGCGGTCCGAAATCTCGCTTAATTCGATGTAACTGTTGGGGAACTTCTCGTTGAGTTCTCCCTGGAGATCTTCGGTGGGACGGGCCAGCAGCGGGTCGTCATAGACTCGCACTTCGTACGCGATGGTCGTTTGCCCGCCCGGTGCGGTCGCGTCTTCGAACCAAAAAATCAAGGTGGTCGTCCCAGGTTGCAAGCCCGTCACCGCAACCTCTTTGCCACTCTGTTCGTCGATGATCTCGGTGCGAACGACTTCGTCCGTTGGCAAGTAAATTCGCTTCGGTACTGCCGCCAGCTGCAAGATCTTGGGACGACCGACGACCAGTTTCAGGGACAACTCAGGGTCAATGGCGGTCGGGATGAACCGGTTCGCTTTCTGCTTCGACTCCCAACTCGGAGCCGGCAGGATCAGCTCGCGGGGAAAACCTGGTTGAAGACGTGATAGTCCGTCATCCGCAGCGACATCGCGCGGTGCAGCCTGTCCAACTCCCGGCAACCGTGTCGCCTGCGGCGTTGAGCCTTGGCCCATGACCTCCGGCGGCGCGGGAACGTCTTGGGCTGTTGCGACTCCGCTCAACAGGAGCAGCAATGCTGCGAATGGCGATCGTGCTAGCGGTTTGAATCGCGCGAGCAGGTACGTGAAGAACATGCGAACCCATCAAACAATAGATTTCACGGCATCGCGCAAACTCAGCCGACTGAGTCCAGCGCGATTGGAATGATGCCCAAAGCTTGACCAAGACCGGGACACGTCTTTCCGATCGGCACGACCGGAGAAATCACTTGAACAGGAAGCGTCGGAAGGAGCTGAATATCGGCACCTGTCGCCCTAGTTGCCCCAGGTTGACACAGCGACTGGGGATCGCCCGGGGACAAGCTCTGTTTCACGGCCGGTCCAGGCTGCTATTTGCGGTGCGTCCGATGCGTGCAGACTTTTCCGAAATGGCGGCGTCGCAACCATCTTCGACCAATCCCTTCGGCGCAGCACGCGTTGCGGGAGACGACGCTGGAAAAGCCAATCAGCCATCGACACAATGGACACTTCGATCACGCCGACTTGACCTCGAATACCCGTCGATGACGCTCATCTGGCACCATGCTCAACCGATCTCAACTGGCGGCGTTTTGGGTCCTCACACTGACAGTGGTCGGTTTCGGGATTCGATTTACCTACGTTTCAGACGTCGTTCTTGATCGTCCACTCCGAGCCGACGCAGCCAAGTACGCCACCTACGGCGCGAACCTATTCACCAAGGGCGTGTTCTCGAGTGACCGCGGTGAGTCGACGGAGCCTGATTCATACCGTTCGCCGGGATATCCGATTTTGCTAGCCGCTATGATGGCGCTTGCCGGTCTTTCCGGATGGTATCAGGCAACCTTGCTACTCCAGATCGCAATGGGAGCGGCGTTAGTCCCACTGACGTACGTTGCCTCGAGGCGAACACTTGCACCTTGGGGACGATGGGTAGCATCCGCGTTGGTCGCTCTAAGCCCACACCTGGTTGCAAGCACGAGTTACATCTTGACCGAGACCACGTTCGCCTTTGTGTTGATGATCGCACTCTGGACTCTCTTCGTAGCTGTCCGCCGAGATCGCCCGATCCTGTATTGCCTTTCCGGAGCAGTGTTTGGGTGCGCCTACTTGGTGAATGAGACTCTGCTCTTCTTGCCGATCTTACTCATCCTCCTTCACGCAGCACGCGGATTCTTCCGAAGTGAGCACAGCTTCCGACGCAAGATACTCCCTCACGCTGCATGTTTTTTAGCGGCGTTCCTGGTCATTTGCGGGGCGTGGTTCGTTCGCAACTCGACGTTGGAAATCCCCGATCAAAAGAAGTCCGTCGCGAGGGCCCGAGCCTCGATCATTCTTGGGTCCTATCCGAGTTTCTTTCACAAGACCGAGGAGTTTCGCTACTACCCACAACACGAGGATCCTCAGTATCCCGAACTTCGCGAGTCGTGGAGCACCATGACGCGAATCTTGTGGTCTCGGATTCAGGAACGCCCCCTTCGCTACGTGACTTGGTACTTCGTTCAGAAGCCGTACTATCTGTGGAGCTGGAATATTCTCCAGGGACAGGGGGACGTTTATGTCTACCCCGTGAAGAGTTCGATTTACCAGCAGAACCGAATTGCCAAGTTTACCCACTTCTTTTCAAAAGTGATTCACCCCGCCGTGCTGGTTCTCGCGTTCATCGCGATTCTTGCTTCGATAAAGAGTGCCGGGGCGATCTCTACTGATGCCATCGAGTTTGAAGTGGCTTGCTTCATGATCGTGGTGCTTTACTTCACGTTGATCTACGGTTTCGTTTTTCAGCCCCTACCCAGGTACTCGATTCCTTTGCGACCCGAACTCTTCATCGCAGCGCTCTGGGGTTTGCGAAAAAGCTGCGAGGCAATTAACACGCGACGGAAGGGGACCAATGCGTCCTCGAATACGATTGCTTGAAACGCTTCGGAGCCCATACTTGCTGCTCACCCGATTCAGACAGCTCTGCTACTCAGGTGGTGCATCATGCGTTTGTCCGACTCAGTGAGTTCTTACCTTGCCTCAAGCGGTGTTGGGACGTGCTTCGTAGATCACCTGGTAACTAAGTGTCGCGGGACATGGGACAGGTCCAAACGGCGTCCATTGCCCCACACCAGTCACTTGCACCACTTGATAGCCGCTCCCCTCGAGCAGGCGTTCTACCCACCGTGGACAGAAATAGTACGTGTGGTGTTTCGTGTAATAAAAGCGATGATTGCGTGTGAGCTCAAAAAGGACCGGTGGAAATGACAAGGGGTTGGGCGTGGACAAAAGCAGCTTGCCCGAGTCGGCAAGAAGCGGCTTGATCCCTCTTAGAAATCGGTAGGGGTCCTCCACGTGTTCGATAAACTCACCGGCAACGATGTTGTCGAATGTGCGTCCTTGCAACAGCGTCGCTGCGTTCATGGCGTCTCCAACGATCTCCTCCTCGTACGTTGGCGTGCCTTTGCTCTCGACTAAGTCTAAGCCGACCCGGTGCATCTTTTCAAAGTAGGGGTTCGGAATCTGAGAATACCCAATGTCCAAGACACTCCTGCCACTACAGCGGCGAGCGAGTTTCTTTAGTCTCGCTCGCTCATACGGTGCGATTTTCATGGGCTACCTTCAATCAAGCTCTGCAACGCGAGCCCGGAACCGGTGACTCACGCTGACTAAAATCACGACGGACGCACAAAGCAACACGAAGACCCGTTCAAAGACTGCGGTCACAACGCCCAATGCGAGTGACTGTCCGGTCACGCGGCTTACCAGTCCAAAGAGGACTTCTCGGATGCCGAGAGCCGATGGCGTGATGGAAAGTACCATGCTGATTTGCGCCATCGCAGCGTAAACCAGCGATTGGCTAAACGAGATTCCCGAATCCACCGAATTCAGCAGCACATAGAGCCGAAGGCTTTGAAGCAAGAAGCAGAGGATGCTTAAGCCAAACACTCCAATGAAGTGTGCTCGGGAGCGACGCACTGTCTTGAGTCCCGCATGCAAGCTCGCGATGAATCGGTGGACACGGACCGGCAATCTGGGTGAGCTCGGAAAGGGAATCCAAACGGCTCCAACCAGTGCAAGCGAGATAGCGAGGCACGCTATACCCAACCACCGTGCGTCTGCTCCGTCGGCAAATGAATGGGTGAGAAGCACCCAACTGGCAATCACTCCGCCGCCAGCGATCACAACCACCGATTGCACGAGCAAGGCGGACCCAAGCTCGGAATAGGGAACTCCATGGTCAGACTTCAGCCGTTTCGCTTTGTAAACAGTGCCCATTCGGAAGGGCAAGGAGTTCAACGCCAATTGATACGCATTCAATTCATGCAGCCGAGACCAGCGAACGTTGTGAGAAAGGCAACGCAGCAAAAGGCTATCGCGATAGGCGCCCAGAAACCATTGCACATAGACTGTCGCGGCGACGCACCCCAGCGACATCATGGTTTGCTGACGCCAGATGTCGGTGACAGCCTCGCGGCTTGCGATCAGGTAGGCGATGAG
>JBCBLJ010000884.1:0-3318 GCA_038520195.1 Planctomycetota bacterium | reverse complement strand
GTCGTGCGAACGCTTGTTTTGGTCCATAACAGCCCGAGGATACAGATCACTTCGGTGTGGGTTGTCAGCAGGTTCTCAGTTCAGACCCGCTACCGGCGAATCTTCCGCCAACAACCGCACTTCTGATTCAAGACGTTTCATCACACGTGATGTGTTGACGTAAACCTGATGGATTGGGATGCCTAGATTTTCCGCCACCTCCGACGCTGGCAACTTGCGCATCCAAGAAGACTCAAAGCACTCCCAAGCCGTCTCGGCTGTTTGCGACCGAATGCGTGCGCAGGCGGTCGCGAAGATCCTCTCGGAGAAGATGCTCACCCACTCTGAATCCGGGTCCGAAAAGGCCTCATTCGGAGCCCAAGCAACATGATCGCGCGAGTTCAGTACTCCGCCACGACGTGACTGCCTGAGAAGGAAGGATTTAATCTTGTTTGCCGTCACCGTTCCCAGCCAGGCCCGAAATCGCCCTTTCGCCGGGTCATACTCAAAGGTGCGAATCGAATTCGCTACCGTCGTCATGACGTCTTGAGCGAGGTCATCGACATCGCTGGGTTGCAGCCGACGTTGAATGCAATAGTCACGCACGACTGATGTGTACAACGCCAGGAACTGTCTCCACGCATCGCTATCGTCGGGATCACGAATCCGAATCAGCAGGCTTGGCGATGTATCGGTTCTATCAGTCTCTTCCATCAACTACTCAGCGAAGAACATTTCTATCACGAAGAAGTGCATTCTCGACAGATTTTGCAAGATTGCAACTTCGTGTCTCGCTCAAATCGTTCGCAGAGATGCAACCAGTGCTAGTTGTCGCGTGCGAGACAAACGAATCACGCAAAATAGGAAAATGTTCAGATTTGCAGATAGTTTCCAAGGCGCCGCGAGTAGTTCATTCAAAACCGCCGCCCCGTTCATCAGGACCGTCATGCGTTCCATTCCATTCTTGCTCACCCTCGTCGTCTTCGGCTTTAGTTTGTGCTGCTCCCAGACACATGGTGGTGTCATTTTCACGGAGGATTTCGAGAACTCAGTAGCGCCCGAGTTCACCTTCACATCACCCACGACCTTGGGACGCATGGAAACCCAAGGTTACTCAGCCCATGGTTTTGGCTCATGGATGCTGCGAAATGGTCAACCGAATGCGATGACGACACTGACGTTGAACGGACTGGACCCGCATTCCAGCATCGATCTCGGATTCTCATTGGGAATCATTGATTCATGGGACGGAAGCCCAAATTCGTCCGTGTCGCCGGACATCTTCAATGTGGCTGTGAATGGATCGGTGATATTCAGCGAGTCTTTCGACAACTTCAGCGCGATAGAGCAGTCGTATGTGGCTCCCGCGGGAGTAACGCTGGCGAGCAGAGTTGCGTTAGGGTTCGGTGGAGGAATTTTTGTGGACTCAGCGTACGATTTGTCCAAAGATCCAGCCTTTTCCAACATCGCGCACTCATCGAGTTCCTTGACAATCTCTTGGTTCACCAGCGGAGCAGGGATTCAGCAATTCAGCGATGAAAGTTGGTCGATTGACAACGTCGTTATTTCAATCAACGGCGGTGGCGGCGTTGTCCCAGAGCCAACTTCCTCGGCGGTTTGGTTGGGAGTGGGCGTTTTCGCATTGATCAGGAAACGGCGCCCGCCAGTGAATCTGCAACACGGCCAACTAGCCTGAGAGAAAGCAAAGGTCGCTAGCCGAACGTCTGAAGGTGACGTGCTGAGCGTTGCGGGCCAATGTCCTCGACTGTACGAACGAATCCTCTTCGCTATCAGTCACGGACATCACCATTGAAGTGCCGACCGCCACGGTCGCCAGAAAGGATAGCCATCGTGCCCGCAGCTCATCCAGCGTCAATCACGTCGGTTGCGGCGTTCGATCGTGCGAACGGACGAGCTGTTGTTCGTCGGGGTAATACGTAGTGGTGGGTCATCGACAACCGCCAGAGACACACCGAGAAAAACCAAACGACGGTTTCGATCACACGATGCGAACCTCGTACTCGGTCAAATTCGTTTCGCTGCGGCGAAACTTCGTTAGCGACCGATTGCGGAAGCGACTCAGTCTCGATTGCCGCGTCGCTGCTCCACAAACACATCATCAAGGACAGTGGTGAACGCTTCCTCGAGGGCTCGCTTACCATCTAATAGCCGAGAGTAATCAATCGTCTTGTACCGAAGTGACTTCGCATTGGACGTAAACACCCGATCAACGTTTGCGGGAATCTGCGCCCGCAACTCCTCGTTCAAATAGCTCTGGCACGACTCCAAAACGACCGTCCGGAAGCGCATGCGAGTTCCCGCATCGTCTTGGCCGAGCGTCTCGAGAAATTCTTCCTTTGTCGTACCGATACCATCGCGGTCCTCTGGGAGAACAAACTCGCCGAGTCCAACTTGACCAAGCCCACCTTGACCAAGCCCGGCTTGACCAAGCCCGTCAGAATCGACCGGAAACGCCTTGACCGCTTGGTTGAGTTCTTGTCGGGGTAAGCCGAGCTTTGTGCTAAGTAGGCTTGTAAGGGCAGTGCGGCTGTTGCCGTGCGACTTTGCGATTAGATGAAAGCGGTGAGCTTTCGGATTGAATCGGTCAGCTACCAGACCGAGCGCTAGCGCGAAGGTCTGAGGGTTGGCGAGCGGCGTCACCTGATAAAGTGACTCGACCGAATCGGGAACCTCGATCGAACCGTAAGTCAGGTTTCTGGTCGCAGTGTCGAAACAGCGAAAATTGCGGCGTCGGACGCCATCGTTGGTGAATGCGACGAAGTTCAAGTTGAAGCCCGACTCCGGATCCGCTGCGCCCCAAGCAAGATCCAGTAATTCCTGATAGCAAACGCCGGCAAAAGTCCGAAGATCTTCGGCGATTCGGACAGCTGCTGCGGCGTGTCCCATTGAGATCAAGTTGTCGATGATCGGAAGATAGTGCTGTGATTCACCGGTCTCGTTCATGTAAACGATCAAAACGTCGCGGGCCATCGACCTTCCTCACTTGGCATGTGTATCTAGGCGGTTGAACCAGCGCCTGCTTGGCACTCCCGGTTCGAGCGTGCCTGGTAGCCAAATTATCCTCGCGTTTTAGTGCGTGCACAGTCCATCCGGTCGAAAACGAAGGTGTGGATCGGCAACGATTTCCCAACGAAGAATGTTGTGCGCTGAGCGCGGATGGCAGCACTGTTTATCCTGGCCCGGAACATACGACGATTCTCGTTGCTTTGTCCGTGGAGCGTCACCCTCTTCGTCCGAAAAACAGTCCGCGTACCTTTTCCTCGCGTACCTTTTCCTCGCCCAGATCGTTGTCAATCGCTTCGCCTTCGTAGTGAGCCG
>JBCBLJ010000334.1:0-8413 GCA_038520195.1 Planctomycetota bacterium | reverse complement strand
TGGGCACTGTTGACCCTCGCCACTCTGGAAGGGCTTCTCGAATACCGCGCTCAGCGTCGAGGATTTGAAACGCTCTTATTCGGTAAGCCCGGCGCGAACTTGGAAGCCAAACTTGCGGGGACGATGCGACTGCGGAAGGGAAACGATTCTGTTGGACCATACGTCTGATCCGTCTCCGCAAGTTTGGCTTCCAAGTTCGCGCCGGGCTTACCGAATAAGAGCGTTTCAAATCCTCGACGCTGAGCGCGGTATTCGAGAAGCCCTTCCAGAGTGGCGAGGGTCAACAGTGCCCACAAAAAGGGGAGGAGATATCTCAAAGTGGTTTCTTGTCGCGCAGAGTACTAGAGGCTGCGGAGCTTACCGAGATGACGTAATGTAGTGGCAAAGCGATCGATGTCTTCTTCGTTGTTGTAGACCTGCAAGCTGGCACGGAGCGTGGGTGAAACACCAAGGTGTTCGTGTAGCGGTTCGGCGCAGTGGAACCCCGACCGGACAATGATGTTGTCCCGCCGGTTCAACATCTTGGCGGTCGCGTGCGATTCGAGGCCGTCCATTACAAAACTCGCCAGTGGCCCACGATCGGTACTGCTTGGCGGACCTAGTATCTCGACGCCATCGATCGACTGAAGCTGTCCCACGAGATGCCTCGTGAGGTTATCGAGATGCGAGCTGATGGACTCGCGTCCGAGACCCTCCAGGTACTCCAACGCGGCACCCCAGCCAATCACACTTTCGGCGGGCGGTGAACCGGCCTCAAAGCAATGGGGTGGCGGCAACGGGTCCCAACCGTCTTTGCGGACCCGATCAACCATGTTGCCACCGAGTGTGACGGGGCGCATCGCTTCGTGATTTCGACGGTGAACGTACAAAGCACCGACACCCGCGGGGCCGAGCATCTTGTGGGAGCTGCAGACCAAAAAGTCCACGTCCCAGGTGCGGACGTCGATCGGATGATGGGACGCGGATTGAGCCGCATCGACCAGAATCTTAGCTCCATGCTGATGGGCCTTTTCGGCCAAGTCCGCGATCGGGTTGACGCATCCCAGCACATTGCTCATGTGGGTCACCGCGATCAGCTTCACACCTGACTGAAGAGCCTTGTCAATCGCGTCGGTATCGACGGTTCCACGTGAGTCGACAGGAATCAACTTGAATCCTTCGAGGCCCATCCATGGAATCAAGTTGCTGTGGTGCTCCATCACCGTCGCGGCAACACCGTCTACTTCTTTGAGTCCATAACGGACCAAATTGATTGCCGCTGTCGATCCGCTCGTAAAAACAATCTCATCGGAATCCGCGCCGATCCATCGCGCAAGCAACGTGCGGGTGCGTTCGTATCGCTCTGTCGCTTCAATCGACTGTTTGTGCATTCCCCGGTGAACCGCGGCCGTGCCCTGTTCCATGTACCAACGCACGGCATCGCTGACACAACGAGGACGTAACGACGTCGCGGCGCTGTCGAGGTACGCTGGCCGATCCTCGGTGAGGAGGACGGGAAAGTCCGCTCGGCAATCGGACAATGGTGCATTCATCTCGATCAACCTCTACGGTTGTGACGTCTGTTGCATCAAGTTGCCACGGACAAAGCGAAACTTTCCGCCTGGCTCCGCTGGAATGGTCGTCGTTCTCCGGACATCCACGCGTCCCTCAACGCTTCCCACATGTGAACGGAACGCATCTCGGAACCGAGTCTCATCGAAGGTCGTCTCGTCACTGGAAACCACCGTGAGCAGGTAGTCCTCTTCGCCTCGGCATTCCACCACGCAGCATCGAACGCCGGGGAATCCTTCAAAAAAATCAACCAGATCATCGTGCGTCATCCACTCGCCCGTTGGTGCGACAAGAACGTCATGGGCTCGCCCATGGACGTAAAGCCTGGATGACTGAATACCGTCATCGCGTGGAGACCGGTCCATTGTGCCGATGTCGCCGATGCGGTACCGCAACAACGGCATCGCCTTGTTCATCAAGTCCGTGACGACAATCCACCCTCGCTTTCCGTCTTGAACGGGGTTGCCCTCGCGATCGACGATCTCAACGATAAACAAGTCATCAAAGACGTGTGTCCCGTCATGTTGCGGACCTTCGCACGAGATACATCCAAACTCAGCACTGCCATAGTCATCCCAGAATCGCCCGTGAAAGGCATCCTCCACCAGCGCTCGTTGGCCGTCGCTCAACCGGCTTCCCATTGCCTTCAGGGCAGGGATTTTGAGTGTTTGATTGGTCCGTTTGAGGTACTTCGCAATCTCAACGAGGTACGTGGCGAGAGCTTTGACGATGTACGGCCGATCTTTCCTCAAACGATCGACATAACGCTGGAGCACGTCATCGGGAGGGCAAGCACCATAGCGACCAAAGCCCGTGTAGTTCCGGGTGTTGTAGACCCATTCACGCTCAATCAACCCGCGTAGATCCCTCACCGACTTGGACTTGAAGAGCTCTCGCTTTCGGAGGCTATCCCACGCATGGCGCAGTACGCTTTGTTCGACTTCCCCTTCGTCTCCGCAGACGATTTCACAGATTTCAGGAGGAATCTCCACCTTCTTCATGCCCAGCTTATAGCCGCCCGCTCGCAGAAACGTACGCAGCCAAGCGGCTCGCCCGGCATCTCGTTTCGCGAAATCGTGCACTGTGATGAGCCGTTGAGCAGTGCCACGAGTCGACATCAGTCGCCAGTCGGCGCTGTCACTATTGTCTGTGATCTCATCCGGGAAATGCAGTTCAATGTCATCTTTCTCGAGAACCGGAAGCTGGGCGAGTGCGGCACGCCCCCAACCGGTCCCCGAACCGACCTCGATCTTGCCCTTGTAGAAAGGCACGTTCTCATTGGCATGAGTAAGCAATTCTTCCAGCCGAGATTCCGCGACGGCATCGCTCTCCTTTGGCGGTTTCACGAGTGAAAGGAAACGCGTGCGTGAAGCGACGCAGCCTGCCCACAAGATGGTTTTTGCGCGTGCTTGCGAGAAAAGGCTCATGTCAAATCCACGGGATTCGAATTCAAGCGGTTGCAGTGTGGTTCTTCGGATGCGAAAGCCAATGTGACAAATCACGGTCAAGCATTCCGCCGAGTTTGACCGTGTCATCGGCAAGATGCTCGGTCAGATAGGCCTGGCACGCATCGGTCACAATCGAGCCAGACTTACTCTTGCCAGCGGCTGCTTTCTGCCTTTGTTTCCGAACGTACTTCGCGATTGATCCAATCGGCGAATCCGCAACCTTGCGGAGAAAGCGGCTGCTGTCCAATCGCTTTTGGAGCCATGGCGAAAGGCTGAGGTTTGCGATCTGTGTCGCCGAGGGACACTCGAAATCGGGGTCGATGTCGATCCACCGAAACAGGTCCCGCAACACGTGATAAGGGTCTCGGTGAACGTCATCAAACAAAATGATCTTCACTTGAGAGGAATCGACCCGCGTGAAAAGGTACTCGATTTGGGCAGCGTACCGTCCATAGTCGATCAAGTGCGAGTGGTCTCGCAGAGCGACTGAGAGGTCATCGGTTTCGATGCGTCCGCGACTCTTGAACAGCCGAAACGCCGAAGCGGCTCGCTCAACAGGGTCTCGCAGCATGATGATCAGCTTGGCATTCGGCGCATCTCGAACCAACCGGTCGATCGCTTCGCGTTTGGGAAGGTAGTCTGGGGTGTATTCGCCGTACGTTTGCTCCGATGTCGCATCCGCGAAGTGGTCAAGGTACCAGTCTCGACCACGATCGTAGTAAACGTCAAAATACTGAACTTCCTTCTTCTCGGGACAGTAAACCGCGGGATGTTCGCCGAGGCATTGGGCGAGCCAAGTGGTCGCACAACGTTGAGCCCCGATGCCAATGAAGTGTGGCATTTCATTGATGGTCATGGCCTGTCTCTGACTCCTTCAGCGTCTAGTAAGTCGAGGTTCTCAAAACGAACGGCGTTACGACGAGTTGTCGCTACACGATTGGCACGCCACATCCGCCGATTTTCCCCAACTGTGATGTTGGGAAACCCAGGCTCGGGCAGAGTCCCCCGCATTCTTCGCACTCGGAAAATCTCGCCAAGCCTGTACCATCGCCGTACTCCATTCTTTGGCTTGATTAACCAGCTGAAAGGGTGGTGGTGGATCATCGTGGAGTCCGTTCAAGCAAGCTGGCGTTGCGATAATGGGGCGCGCCATGGCCGCAGCTTCCAGCACTTTGTTTTTGACTCCGGCTCCTGACACCATCGGGAAGACCGCCAATCCAGCTCCCGAAATAATTGGCCGCAAATCATCCGGGTTTTCGTGAAACGTCATTCCTTCGGTTGAACCAAGAAGCTGTCGCAGGGTATCCGTCGGATGAACACCGCATACGATGAACTGCGCATCCGGAACCCGTTTTCGAACGAGCGGCCAAATCTCTCGAGTGAAATACTCGATCGCGTCCACATTGGGTTGGAAATCCAATCGCCCCCAGAAAATGCATGAGTTCGCGATCGGCTTGACCTCCACTGTTTGAAAGTGCTCCGTGTCAACGCCGTTTGGGATCACTTCGACTCGACGGAAACCTCCGATGCGTCGCATCCAATTCCTATCACGCTGCGAAACGACCCACGCCACGTCCGTTTGTTGGTTAAAGGTGCGCTCATACAATCCGGATACCGCCGACATCCGTAAGCGAGCCCAAGACGGACCGCCACGCTTCATGACCGAGACGTGATGAAGCACTGGGTCGTCCGCCGGATACCATATTCGTTTCCCGTGCGTGGCAACGGCGAGATAGGGAAGCGTTTCGATTCCGACGGCGACGAAACAGTCGACCGCTTCGGAATCCAGCAACTGACCCATTGCGGAAAGTGCTTCAGGGCCGAGACCATAGTATCGGGCAAACTTCTTTTTCAGGCCCTTGAGCTTCCATTTTGTTGATCCTTCGGATGGAAGAAGTCGGTGTTCCACCCCCGTCAACCAATCCGCCGCCTCGGGATCTATGGGGTCTCGCGTGACAAAGAGCACTCGTTCCCCACGCGACACCAGAGAGCGCATGAGATTGCCCGTATGAACCGTTCCACCGGAACGTGGAGGCCAATCAAAAGTCGGGCGGTAGAAAAGCCATTTCATCGTTTCGTCAATCCGAACGAGAGGCTTGCGTATGGTCGAAATGCTAGACCGGTTCTCGAACGCATACCGATCTCGTCGCGAAGCGACGCGGCTGAATTCCACTCCGCACGCAGGAAGGGCTATCGAACATGTGAGAGTGGCTCTGATCTCAATCCGAGAGCATTGGTCTGAGCGAAGGCACCTCGCCCGGGCGATCAGGCTTTGCACCGGGCAGCAAAACGCCCGTCGCTCCCATTTCTGCCCACCATTGCTGCGCGTACTCGAGCAGCGTCTTCGGGTTGCCACTTCCGTGGTTTGTGAAAACCGGAGCCCCCTTTTGAACATCAGCATCGACCGCGAAATGCAGCAGTCTTGTCGCTGCATTTTCGACGCGGTCAAAGTCGCGAATCTGACGACCGGATGTCATTTCAAAATCTTCACCCGAGACCGCAGCTCGTTTCAGGGCAGGGTAGAAGTTCTCCCCGTGCTGTCCGTCACCATACAGGTTGAACATCCGCAGGTAGACGACTTCGATGTTCTGCTGGATAGCCAACTCGCGAGCGCATAACGAGGACGTGGCCTTCGATACGGCGTACGCCCCAACAGGTTCCAGGGGGGCATCCGGCGGAATCGGATCATACCGTCGGCAAGAGATGCCGTATTCCAATGCGCTTCCACCGATCACGATGCGAGGCACTCCTAGGTCCCCGACGCGCTTCCACAACCGTAGGGAGCTGTGGACGTTCACTTCAAATGCGGTTTCCCAGGTCACATGCTGCGGAGTCACGCCTGCTGCAAGTAAGTGAACGAGCACATCATGGTCGAGCAGAGCCTCATCCGGTACGGAGTTCATGTCGACAGGAATCCAATTGACGCCCTCACCAATTGGAACTTTGGATGTACTGCCCGGTCTACACAACGATGAGACGTGATGGCCTTGCGAAAGCGCCGCTCTAAGGAAGTAGCCCCCAACAAAGCCAGTTCCGCCGGTAACTAGAATCCTTTTTCTTTCTGGCATATTGAGATCTCCTCGCGATGGCCTTCATTGCCATTGCGGGCGTGAGTGTGGCACTACTCTTGAAGAATGAATTCTGAGCCACTCTTTCTGTAGAGCCGACCCCAGGCGGTGTTCATGGCATTGCTTGGGTTCGAGTGATACGGAATAAAAAATTGGCACTTCCGATTGCCTGCTGCGTCAAGGAAATGGTAGACGCCACGGTTGGTTTCTTCGACCAAAATCCATCCGTCATCGGTTTGTGTTTGTCGACCCTCGGATGCCGAAACAAACAGTCCGTCGCCAAGGAATTTGGTCGAGCCATCGACCAAACTATGGACGGCAATGTTGCTGCCCGCTCCTTCAACCTTCTCAGACAGCAGAAACGTATTGTTGTTAAAGACTGAAATCGTTTGTTCGTCAATGAGGTTGATGTCGTGCTGCGCCAGCCACGGACCTTGCTGATGCCAGACGACCGAACGATCGGCCGGTCGATACTGCAGAACCGTGCTCTTATGGCGCAAGCTCAGGAAAAGGTCTCCTTTGTTCCATCGCGTTCCGTCACTCTTGACAGGAAGGACATCGTTTAGATGGTATGGATCGCTCCCATAATTCCATTCGTACGACGGTGTCGAAGCGAAAACAGTTTTCAGCAGTCCACCCTCCCTAAAGACTGTGCTCAGGGAGTGGAGATGCAGCTTCTTTCCCGAAGGAGAAAGGCAGAGAGCGGCGTCTTCGCGAAAGCCGTGCTCTCTCGCGAGCGGATGCGTTAAGTCGACGGAGCACGTCCAAAGATTACCATCTTCATCAGCCTCGAGAGAATGGTGAGAAAGCTCTTCGCTCTTCCACGCGATTCTCGATTGTTCGTCAAGTTTGTAAACGAACCCAAGCGATTCGCAATTGAAATAGATGGAAAAGTCTTCCCCAAGTAGCGGGGCGTTTACCTCGATCGCATCAATGCTGTTGGTGACCTTTTGGGCCAGATTCACTGGGATCTGTCCTCCAGCAAAATCGGTGTTTAGTCGCTTCTTGAGCGCTTGTAAATCACGGTGGATCTGTGAAAGTGGAACTTCCCATTCTCTCGCTACCTCACCGGTCTTTATGTTCTGAAGATATACTCGGCCAGCATGCTGCCCGAGGTAGCGATAGTGTAAGAGGTAGTAGTGATCGTTTAGTTCTTCCACATCTTGAAGTTCTCCGATCGGAACGAGATCCGTGCTCGGCGTCAATAACCGCTCTTGGTGTTCACGGCCAGCCAGAGTTAACTGGACCCAGTTTTTTACAACCCATGGAATGGTTGCTGTATAGACGACGCTCTTTTCTAGAATATTTCGTTCAAACTCTGATTTGCGTTCAGCACGCACGCTAAACCAAACCAACCCCCAGCAGCAGAATAAAACGATAAGGCAGCGCTGAAGTACTCGGACTGTTCGGTCAATGTTAAGCTTCATGATTTATGGCGACTCCTCGGAGGCGATTGTAAAGCTCGACAGATTCTTCGCTCGGGTTGTCCTCCTGCGTCGGGTTGGTTTTACTCCAAGTCTTCGTCTCAATCGAATCAAATTGACTCGGTGAGATATTGAGAAAAGGGATAAGGCTTGACAGTGAATTCTTGGGGTCAATTAAGAAGTCTTCATAGCAGAAGAAGCATGCGTCGGGGTCGTCTGAAAAAGACTCATACGCATCGCCGTAAAATCGAACCCAGGCCTGCAACCAATGCGTGAGATGTTCTGGGTTGCTGTCTGCAATGGAAGTCGCGTCGGTGCTACCGAGTGAATGCGCCTTCAGGTGCAAGCCAAACTCATGGTGCACGAGAAAATCCATGTAGTCCAAAGCAAAGCGATTCTCCCGTTGTAGTTTTGACAGAATGATATGCTGCTTGAGTAGCGACCTGGATTGAGTTAGTGGATCACGGAAGGGGATGATCGTTCGTGTTCGAAGTCCGTTCTGCTTGTCCCGACGATGGATCGACGCTGCCCGTAGGAGGTGGTTGTTGTTTTTGGCGAGATAGGTGCTCTCGCCCGCGATAAGCCCGCGAAATCGACTGTAGTTTGCGTGGGTTGGTTCGTCGACTTCGTGGCGGGTCAGGCACTCGTCAGAAATGAAGTCCGTTCCCGCGAAGTGAAGCCAAAAGGGCTCTTCTAAGGCTTCGTAGCTGCTCAGGCTATGTGTCATGCCATCCTTGTGTGCACGCTCTTGCTCGAGCTGTTCTTTTCGGGGGATGAGCCTGGAGGCAATGCGAGGCATGAACAGGAACGGCATGTTCTGATAGGAAAGACTCTTGTAGTCGGGTAATTGCCCTAAATACTGCATCAGCGCAGTCGAGCCCGACCTCGCGAGGCCGGAAACATAGACGTTCTGATCGGGAAC
>JBCBLJ010000698.1:0-4453 GCA_038520195.1 Planctomycetota bacterium | reverse complement strand
GATCGATGCAGGCGATCAATCGCGGGTCTTCAATTTCCCCGTACCGACCGGCGACTTGACGCTAGACAACCTGACCATCACCGGCGGATCTTCTGCTCAGGGCGGCGGGGTCTTTTTCGACTCGTCGGGAACCCTGACGGTGAACAACAGTTTCATCATCGGCAACAACACGACCGGAAGCGGCGGGGGGATCGCACTGGATGACGGAAACCTTGTACTGTCAGACAGTATCGTGGGCGACAACATCGCCGGATCTTTTGGTGGCGGGATCTCCGTTTTCGATGGAAACACCTCGATCAACCGCAGCAGCATTGTCGACAATACGTCCGGCTTGTTGGGCGGAGGCCTGCAAATCAGCACTGGCATTGCAACGATCACCGACAGTACCGTTAGCCGAAACTCTAGCGCTGGACGCGGAGGCGGGATCCGGTTGACGGCAGCGAGCCTGGATTTGATCAACAGCACGATCAGCGAAAACTCGGCCGGCGCGGTTTTAGGCGCTGGGGGAGGTGGAATCAGTGCGGGAGCTGAACCGGTTCGTATCATCAACAGCACCATCGCTGGCAACACAACCGTCGCCGGTCAAGGAGGTGGCGTCGATGTCTTTTCGGCACCGCTAACGATCGAAAATTCGATTGTTGCCGACAACACCGCCGGTGATGTTTCTTCTGATGTCCAGCGTACTCAAACCGAGACTCCACTGACCATCAATCACAGCTTGATTGGCAACGCGGACGGTTTGGGCACCATCAACGGCAACGTTGGCAACCTGACGGGAACCGAAGCCAACCCGCTCGATCCGCTGTTGGGCGAACTGGCTGATAACGGTGGCCCAACGCTGACACACTCGCTACTGCCCGGCAGTCCGGCGATCGATGCGGGTGACAATGCCTTGGCGGTTAATGCAGACGGCGATCCACTGGTGTTCGACCAGCGTGGCGCCGATTTTGGTCGAATCCTCGCTGGCACAGTGGACATGGGGGCGTTTGAGTTCGTTGATGTCGTTGCTCCCACTGTCGAAACCATCGTTATCAATAATGGCGATGCTCAGCGGAGCGATGTCACCGAGATTGATGTGAACTTCAGCGAAATCGTGAACGTGGACGCCTTTGACTTCCTGCTTGAAAACATCGACAGCGCAACGTCCGTCACACCAACCGTTGCGACCGAGACAGTCAACAAGAGGACCATCGCAACACTGACCTTCAACGACGGCGACTCGCTGGAAAACGGCAACTACCGTTTGACGGTGCTCGATTCGGTGACGGATCTCTCCGGCAACTCCCTCGACGGTGACAGCGATGGTATCGCCGGTGGAAACGCCGTCGACGAATTCTTCCGCTTGTTCGGCGACAACGATGGCGACGGGGATGTCGATACCGACGATTTCTCGTTTCCAGCCATCGAACGTTTCGAAGTGGCTCCTCTCAACGAGGGGGTCGCGGTGACCGATGATGCCGTCGGAGTCGGGTTCTTATTGTTCAGTGAGGAGAGTCTGTTTCAACGATTTGCTGATGCCCCGCCTTTGCAAAGTAGCAGCGTGCGAAACAGCAACCACATCATCGCGGTTCGCAATGATGGGGTGACGTGGCAGTACAACGACAATCGCAACAATCTCCAGGAGGCTTGGATCGATTTTGAACCCGTCGAGTCGGACCGCTTGCTCGCCGAAGTCGACTTCGACACCGTCAATAGCCTAGAAGGTCTCGACGGAGTCGAACTTGGCATTGGACTGGGATTCGCCAATGGAGATCTTGCCTTTGCGGCCAATCGCTTCAACGGCGGTGTGAATGTTGGCGAATTCGAAGTCACCGGAACATTCTTTGAAGTGATCGGGGAAGCGGATATTGAGGTACGCAGTGTCGGTGCGTTGAATTCGGGAATCGCAGCAGGAGACGCCAACACTGGCGAGGGATTCTTGATGTTCTCGGTGGAGAATCTCTTCAACCGGTTCGCGTCCGCGCCGCCCTTGAATGCCGGCGCGTTGGTGAACTCAGATCATCTCATCGCCGTCCGCAATGTGAATGGTCAATGGCAGTACGACAACAACTACGAGTTCATCGACTTCACGCCCACGTTCGGTGATCGTTTGCTGGCTTCGATCGATTTTGACAACGACACGATCACTAGTCTGGAAGGAAGCGAAGGAGAAATCGAGGGTATTGAGTCCGGCTTCCTGACGGGCGACCTCGAATTCCTCGCCAATCAATTCAACGGCTTGCCGAACAATGGCGAATTCGCGGTGACCGGAACGCTGTTTGTCGCGACGGCATCGGAAGGACTCACGACACCCATTTCAATCGGTCAATTGAATTCTGGCATTGCCGCGGGCGATAATAATATCGGTGAAGGTTTTTTGATGTTTTCACCGGTCAATCTTTTCACGCGTTTCGCGTCCGCACCACCGCTGAACGTGGGCGGATTGGTCAATTCAGCGCAACTGATCGCGGTCCGCAATGTCAATGGCCAGTGGCAATACGACAACAATTCGAGGTTCATCGACTTCACACCGATCGATGGCGATCGCTTGCTGGCATCGATCGACTTCAACAACGACACGATCACAAGTTTGAAAGGCAGCGAGGGCAATCTCGCAGGGATCGACTCCGGATTCTTGAGCGGTGATTTACAGTTTTTCTCCAACCGCTTTAATGGTGCAGTGAACAATGGTGAGTTCGAGGTGACCGGAACCTTCTTTGTCGTCAGCGGTGAATCACAACCAACTCAGTTGTTCAATGTTGGGGCGTTGAATTCGGGAATCGCTGCGGGAGACGCCAACACCGGCGAAGGATTCCTGATGTTCTCAGTAGAGAGCCTCTTTAGCCGATTTGCATCCGCTCCGCCTTTAAATGTCGGTAATCTCGTAAATTCGGATCACCTGATTGCCGTCCGCATCGTCAATGGACAGTGGCAATACGACAACAACTCGGAGTTCATCGATTTCTCTCCCGTGTTCAGCGATCGCCTGCTGGCCTCGATTGACTTCGCCAATGACACGATCACCAGCTTGCAAGGGATGGAGGGAAATATCGGCGGGATCAACTCGGGATTCTTGAGTGGCGACCTCGAATTCCTCGCGAACCGATTCAACGGTTTACCTAATAACGGCGAATTTGCGGTGACCGGAACGTTCTTTGTTGCAACGGCATCGGAAGGCCCCGCGACGGAAATTGCTATCGGTGCATTGAATTCTGGGATTGCCGCCAGTGACAATAACACGGGTGAAGGATTTTTGATGTTCTCGCCCGTCAACCTATTTACACGTTTTGCCTCCGCACCACCGTTGAACTCGACGAACCTCGTCAATGCAGATCAACTCATCGCTGTCCGCAACGTGGGTGGACAGTGGCAGTATGACAACAACTCGGAGTTCATTGATTTCACACCGATCGAAGGCGATCGGATTTTGGCAAGGATTGACTTCGACAACGACACGATCACTAGCTTGGAAGGGATCGAGGGAAATATTGCGGGAATCGACTCAGGATTCCTGAGCGGTGATTTGGAGTTCTTTGCCAACCGATTCAATGGCTCGGTGAACACTGGTGAGTTTGAGGTCACCGGAACGTTCTTTGCCGTGGCTGATCAAACGGAGTAGCCGACCGAACGATTCGGGATGGGCCTTTGAGCCAACGGAGATGTCGCAAAAAGACAGGCTTGGGTTCCGCCGGTTTGCGAAGACTATTCGTGAGTCCGTCTAAGAGCCTACAATCAAACGGGCTTCGCACGTCGCGCAGAATCGTCGTTTTGCCATTCTGAGCCGTTCCGCAACCACTGAGGGACTGTGAAACGAAAGGTGGCCAGTTTCGCGACGTGACGTTGCGGCCACGGTGCAATTCGACTCGAATCAACTCAGCTTGAGAGAGCCGGAGCGTCTTTGGGCTGATCGATGACGCGAAAAATGAACTCGTCGCCTTGAAGATCGACCTGGATCGTCGACCCGGCAGCGAATGCGTTCTTGAGCAACGCCGTCGCGAGCGGGTTCTGCACTTCACGTTGGATGACGCGTTTCAGCGGACGCGCGCCGTACGTCGGGTCGTAGCCGATCTCGGCGATCCGATCGAGCGCTGCGTCGCTGACTTTGATCGCCAGCCCGTTTTCGATCAAACGATGATTCAGTGACTCGAGTTGCAATGCAACGATGCTGCGGATTTGATTTCGATCCAACGGCCGGAAAATCACCGTCTCGTCGATCCGGTTTAAGAACTCCGGTAGGAATCGAGATCGCAAAGTCTCGTCCACCGCTTGCCGAATCTCGTCTTCGCTGCCACCGTCGGCAGTCACCTTTTGGATCAGTTGACTCCCAGCGTTGCTGGTCATCACGATCACCGTGTTGGTGAAATCCACCGTTCGGCCCTGGCCGTCGGTCAATCGACCATCGTCCAGCACTTGCAACAGAATGTTGAACACATCGGGGTGCGCTTTCTCCATTTCGTCCAACAAGATCACCGCG